>NZ_JBFAYB010000146.1:0-13082 GCF_040681075.1 Streptomyces sp. NPDC051907
GACGGTGGCGGCGGCGGGCAACACCGATCGCCCCGACGTCAGGCCGCGAAGGTCCGCGGCACCCCCGCATCAGGCCACGAAGGCCCGCTGTGCCTCAACGTCAGGCCGCGAAGGGCCATAGCGCCCCCGCATCCGGCCACGAAGGCCCGTGGCGGCCCCACCTCAAGCCGCGAAGGTCCGCGGCACCCCCGCATCAGGCCACGAAGGTCCGCAGCGCCCCAACGTCAGGCCACGAAGATCCGTAGCGCCCCCGCATCCGGCCACGAACGTCCCAGACGCCAGCCTCACGCCACGAAGGTCCGCGGCGCTTCCGTCCCCGTGCTGGCGCCCGTCGCCACCAGCCGCGCCGCGGCCGCCAGCCGTACGGCGGCCTCCTCCGCGACCGGGCCGCCGACCGTGAACGGCAGCCGTACGTATCCCTCGAAGGCCCCGTCCACGCCGAAGCGCGGCCCTGAGGGCACCCGCACCCCCACGCGCTCGCCGACCTCGGCGAGCCGCGAGCCGGAGAGCCCGCCCGTGCGCACCCAGAGCGTCAGCCCGCCGTCCGGCACGTCGAACTCCCAGTCCGGCAGCTCCCTGCGCACCGCCGCCACCAGCGCGTCGCGGTTCTCGCGGGCCTGGGCCCGGCGCAGGGAGACGGCCTCCTCCCAGCCCCCGGTGCCCATGAGCCAGTTCACGGCGAGCTGCTCCAGCACGGGCGTGCCGAGGTCGGCGTAGGCGCGGGCGGAGACGAGCGAGCGGATGACGTCGGGGGCGGCGCGCACCCAGCCGATGCGCATGCCCGCCCAGAAGGCCTTGCTGGCCGAGCCGACCGTGAGGACCGTGCTGCCCGCGGGGTCGAAGGCGCACACCCGTCGAGGCATCTCCATGGCGTCGTCCAGATGGAGCTCCGACATGGTCTCGTCGACGACGAGGACCGTGCCGGCCGACCGCGCGGCGTCGACCAGGCGGCGGCGCTGGTCCTCGTCGGCGAGCGCGCCGGTCGGGTTGTGGAAGTCGGCGACGACATAGGCGAGGCGGGGCGCGGCGTCCCGCAGCACCTGCCGCCACCTCGGCAGGTCCCAGCCGGTCAGCCCCTCGGCCATGGCGACCGGCACGAGGCGGGCGCCGGCCTCGCGCATCAGCTGGAGGATGTTGGCGTAGGAGGGGGACTCGACGGCGATGCGTTCGCCGCGGCCCGCGAAGAGGTGGCAGATCGCGTCCATGGCGCCCATGGCGCCGGTGGTGACCATGATCTGCTCGGGCATCGTGGGGATGCCGCGTTCGCTATAGCGGTCGGCGAGCATCTGGCGCAGCGCGGGCAGCCCGGCCGGGTAGTCGCCGTGGGTGTGGGCGTACGGGGGCAGCTCCTCGAGGGCCCCCTGGACGGCCCGGGTGAGCCAGGGCTCGGGGGCGGGCAGGGCCGCGGTGCCCAGGTCGATCATCGAGCCGAGGGACTCGGGCGGCAGGGGCTCCAGTCCGCGCGCGGGCAGGGGGTTCCCGGCCGGCACGGCGGTCCAGCTGCCGGCGCCTCTGCGGGACTCCAGGAAGCCCTCGGCGCGCAGCGCCTCGTAGGCCGCCGCGACGGTCGTGCGGGAGACGGAGAGCGACAGGGCGAGCTCGCGTTCGGCGGGGAGCCGGGCGGCGACCGGGACGCGGCCTTCGAGGACGAGGAGGCGGATGCCGTCGGCGAGGGCCCGGTAGGCGGGCGGCTTCCGGACGCCGGGGCCTTGGGGCCGGGTCTGGGCGGTGAGCTGCCGGGCGAGCTGCGTCGCGCCCACCGCTGAGGTCCACTGAGTCATAAAAGTCAGTCCACCTTCATCGAATTGGCCATGGTTGCCGCCTCTTCCATAGCCACAGAGTGACATGAGTCAGTCCACAACTACCACTCAGGGAGCGTCATCGTGGCCGCGCATCGCACCGAAAGGCCGGATCTCGCCGGAGGGCGGCGCGCTGGCCGCAGACCACGTCTCGCCCGGCGGCTGTCGCAGCTGTACGTCGGTCTGGCGCTGTACGGAGTGAGCTCGGCGCTCCTGGTGCGCGCCGGGCTCGGGCTGGAGCCCTGGGGCGTGCTCCACCAGGGTCTCGCCGAGCTCACGGGGCTGACGATCGGCGTGGTCTCGATCGTCGTCGGCGCGGTGGTGCTGCTGCTGTGGATCCCGATCAGGCAGCGGCCGGGGCTGGGGACGGTCTCGAACGTCTTCGCCGTCGGCATCGCCATGGACGGCACGCTGGCCGTGGTCCCGGACATCCACGGCCTGGGCGCGCAGATCCCGGTGCTCGCGGCGGGGATCGTGCTCAACGGTGTCGCGACGGGTCTGTATATATCGGCGCGCTTCGGCCCGGGGCCGCGCGACGGCCTGATGACGGGACTGCACCGGGTGACGGGCGGCTCCATCCGGCTGGTCCGCACCGCTATAGAGGTCGTGGTCGTCGCGACCGGCTTCGCCCTCGGCGGCTCGGTGGGCGCCGGCACGGTGGCGTACGCCGTGGCGATCGGCCCGCTGGCGCAGCTGTTCCTACGGGTGTTCGCCGTCCCGGAGGACGAGGGCAGCACGGTGGTCGCCAAGGGGACACCCAGACAGGCGATACTTCGCCCGTGACTGTCGTACGCCATCCCTACCTGGACCATCCCACGCCGCTCCCCTTCGCCCACCGCGGCGGGGCGGCAGACGGGATAGAGAACACCGCGGCCGCCTTCCGACGGGCCGCGGACCTCGGCTTCCGCTATTTCGAGACCGATGTGCACACCACCGCGGACGGCCGGCTGGTCGCGTTCCACGACGCGACGCTGGACCGGGTGACGGACGCTCGGGGCAAGATCGCGGCGCTGCCGTGGAGCGAGGTGCGCCAGGCCAGAGTGGCGGGCCGGGAGCCGCTCGCGCTGTTCGAGGAGCTGCTGGAGGAGTTCCCCCAGGCGCGCTGGAACGTCGACCTCAAGGCCGAGTCCGCGCTGGCGCCCCTGGTGGACCTGGTGCGCAGGACGGGGGCTTGGGACCGGGTGTGCGTGGGCTCGTTCTCGGAGGGCCGGGTGGCACGGGCGGCGCGGCTGGCCGGCCCGCGGCTGGCGACGTCGTACGGCGTGCGCGGGGTGGCGAGCCTGCGGCTGCGCTCGTACGGGATACCGGCGGCGCTCCGCGCGGGCGCGATATGCGCTCAGGTGCCGGAGAAGCAGGGCGGCATACGGGTGGTGGACCGCCGGTTCGTCCGGCTGGCCCATGCCCGCGGGCTCCAGGTCCATGTCTGGACGGTGAACGACGCCGACCGGATGGCGGCACTTGTGGACCTCGGGGTGGATGGCATCATGACCGATCATCTGGAGACGTTGCGCACGGTACTGACCGAGCGGGGAGTCTGGGTCTGAGCCCTGGAACGTCTGCGCGAGCACGAGCAAGGGGGCGCGGGTGACGGCCGACACCGCGGACCGGACGACCGGTACGGGCCAGCGCAAGCGCGAGCAACGCGGCTGGTATTTCTACGACTTCGCGTGCTCGGTCTACTCGACGAGTGTGCTCACGGTGTTTCTGGGCCCGTATCTGACCTCGGTGGCGAAAGCCGCGGCGGATGCGGAGGGCTTCGTCCATCCGCTGGGCATTCCGGTGCGGGCGGGGTCGGTCTTCGCGTACTCCGTGTCGCTCTCGATGGTGGTGGCGGTGCTGCTGATGCCGCTGGCGGGGGCGCGGGCGGACCGCACCGGCCGCAAGAAGCCGCTGCTGGCGGTCGCCGCGTATGTAGGCGCCGCGGCGACGACCGGGATGTTCTTCCTGGGCGGCGAGCGGTATCTACTGGGCGCGTTCCTGCTGATCGTCGCGAACGCGTCGCTGTCCGTGTCGATGGTCCTCTACAACGCCTATCTGCCGCAGATCGCGGAGCCCGACGAGCGGGACGCGGTGTCGTCGCGGGGCTGGGCGTTCGGCTATACGTCGGGCGCGCTGGTGCTGGTGCTGAACCTCGTCGTCTACTCGGGCCACGAGTCCTTCGGGCTCTCGGAGGGGGAGGCGGTACGGATCTGCCTGGCGTCGGCGGGCCTGTGGTGGGGCGCCTTCACGCTCATCCCGCTGCGGCGGCTGCGGGACCGGGCGCTCCCGTCCGGCGGCGAGGGAGCGGTCGGCTCGGGGTGGCGGCAGCTGATGGCGACCCTGAAGGACATGCGCAAGCATCCGCTGACGCTGTCGTTCCTGCTGGCGTACCTGATCTACAACGACGGTGTGCAGACGGTGATCTCGCAGGCGTCGATCTACGGCTCGGAGGAGCTGGACCTCGATCAGACGACGCTGATCACCGCGGTGCTGCTGGTGCAGGTCCTGGCCGTGGCCGGGGCGCTGGGGATGGGGCGGCTGGCCCGCACACACGGGGCGAAACGGACGATTCTCGCGTCGCTGGCGGTCTGGACGCTGATTCTGGCGGCGGGATACTTCCTGCCGGCGAAGTCTCCGGTGTGGTTCTACGCTCTGGCGGGGGCGATCGGTCTGGTGCTCGGCGGAAGCCAGGCGCTGTCGAGGTCGCTCTTCTCTCATCTGGTGCCGCGCGGCAAGGAGGCGGAGTATTTCTCGGCCTATGAGATGAGCGACCGGGGACTGAGCTGGCTGGGACCCCTGGTGTTCGGGCTGGCATACCAGCTGACCGGCAGTTATAGGGATGCGATCGTCTCTTTGGTGATCTTCTTCGGGCTCGGTTTCGTCCTGCTCGCACGGGTTCCGGTACGGCGGGCCGTGGCGGCCGCGGGCAACCCCGTGCCGGACCGGATTTAGACGTTGAAGTGAAAGGCCGGTAGTGTACGCCTTTGGCCTGCCAGGCGGACCGTTACTGCGTGCTGAAGAAGTGAAATCACTGGGTGACACTTCCTGTCAGATGTGACAAACCGGGCACTGGTGGGTACCCAAACCCAGGAAAAGCAGCGGCACGACGGGCGACGCATGACCCGGAACGGGAATCTTTACCGCCGACCGGACGTTGACCGGATGACGACGACAGCGACACCTGTCCTGTGGGCGACAAGCCCGGGAGGCACCATTCATGAGTGAGCGAGCTCTCCGCGGTACGCGCCTCGTGGTTACCAGCTACGAGACGGACCGCGGCATCGATCTGGCCCCGCGCCAGGCGGTGGAGTACGCATGCCAGAACGGCCATCGATTCGAGATGCCGTTCTCGGTAGAGGCGGAGATTCCGCCGGAGTGGGAGTGCAAGGCGTGCGGCGCCCAGGCACTCCTGGTCGACGGGGACGGCCCCGAAGAGAAGAAGGGCAAGCCGGCGCGGACGCACTGGGACATGCTGATGGAGCGGCGCACCCGCGAGGAGCTGGAGGAGGTGCTGGCCGAGAGGCTGGCGGTCCTGCGCTCCGGCGCCATGAACATCGCCGTGCATCCGCGGGACAGCCGGAAGTCCGCCTGACCGCGTAACCCGCACCGCATAAAACAACCGCAACACAGCAATGAAGAGCCGCGGGCTGCGGCACACCGAGTGTGTGTCACAGCCCGCGGCTCTGCGTGCGTTCAGGGAGGCGGGAGGGTGAGGCGATGCTTGGGCGACCGTCCGTACAACCTTCGGCCGTGTCCTCAAACGCCGGACGGGCTGAAAATCCAGCCCCGCGGGCGCGTCCGTCGGATCCGCGGGCACTGACAGGCGCCGTCCTCAGTGCGCCAGCGGCGGGCGGGGGCCCTCGTTCCGGTACGAGTCGTCCGGGCGCGGGGTCTCGTCCCGGATCACCTCGCCCTGCACCACCTTGCCGTCCGGGCGGTGGATGCGGGCCTGCTGGAAGGCGCCCCCCAGGGTCCCCGCGCCCGCCGCGCGCATCCGGCGGTCCAGCGACTTCTCCGCGTACCGCCCCAGCATCGAGCGGACCGGCGGGATCAGCAGGAGCAGTCCCGCCGCGTCCGAGATCAGGCCGGGCAGCATCAGCAGCAGCCCGGCGAGCATCAGGAAGCCGTTGCCGGTGCTCCCCGCGCTCTGGGGGGCCGCGGGGCTCTGCCCGGACTGCTGCTGCTGAAGAGTCTCCTGAAGACTGCGGAAGGCCCGGCGGCCCGCGCGCTTGATGACGACGGCGCCGAGCACGGCGCCGCCGACCAGGAGGGCGAGGACGGTGAGCCCGCCGGCCGCTCCGGCCACGAGGGTCAGCAGCCACACCTCGAGCACCAGCCAGGCGGCGATGCCGAGGGGGACGAAGGTGCGGGCGCGCGAGCGCTTGGGGGCTGTCGGGGGCGGTGCGCCGGTCGTCATGCTCCCAGTGTGCCTGGAGGCCCGCCAGAGCGGCGTGAGGGGGTGATCAACAAGATCGTCCCGCCCGGCTCAGCCGATCGCCCCGCCCGGCTCAGCTGGACTTGCGGCCCAGCAGACGGTTCGCCCGGCCGCCGATCCCCCAGGCCGTGACCCGCCACAGCGCCTCGACGACGATGTCCCGGCTCATCTTGGAGTCGCCCACCACGCGCTCGACGAAGGTGATCGGGACCTCGACGACGTGGTACCCGGCGGCGACCGCCCGGCGCGCGAGGTCGACCTGGAAGCAGTAGCCCTGCGAGGCCACCTCGGAGAGCCCGAGGCCCTGGAGGGTCTCGGCCCGGAAGGCGCGGAAGCCGCCGGTGACGTCCCTGATCGGCACGCCGAGCAGCAGTCGGGAGTACGTGCTGCCGCCGCGCGAGAGGAACTCGCGGTGCTTGGGCCAGTTCACCACCCGGCCGCCGGGCACCCAGCGGGAGCCGAGCACCAGGTCGGCGCCCTTGAGGGCGGTCAGCAGCCTGGGCAGCTCCTCGGGCTGGTGGGAGCCGTCGGCGTCCATCTCGACCAGCACGCCGTAGCCGTGCTCGATGCCCCAGTCGAAGCCCGCCAGGTAGGCGGCGCCGAGGCCCTCCTTGCCCTTGCGGTGCAGGACGTGCACCTGCTCGTCCTCGGCCGCGAGCTCGTCGGCGAATTTCCCTGTGCCGTCGGGGCTGTTGTCGTCGGCGATGAGGACGTCCGCCTCGGGCACGGCAGCGCGCACCCGGGAGACGATCGGCTTGATGTTCTCGGCCTCGTTATAGGTCGGGATGATCACCAAGGCTCTGCCGAGCGGGCCGTATCGCCGCTGACCGCCGTCGTTCACTGCTGCCCCTTAAAGTCCGTACGCAGATCACCACCTTAGCGAGCGCTTCCGGCGCGGCTGCGGCGGCACGGACCTCGGGGGGCGGCGAGCCTCGGCAGGGCATGCGGCCGGACGGGCACGGCGTGCGGTCGCGGGGCGGAGGCGGACCAGGGCCCGGCGTCCTTCGGGCCGACCTGGGGCCCGCTGGCTGCGGGTCGACCGAGAGCCGTTGTCTACTGAACGCCGGGCCCCACCCGGGTCACACCTTCCCCCAAGCTCCTATGGAGCAGGGGGGAACCCCCACCGGCTGAGACCTTCCCTCGCCCCGAAGCGCGGGCGCTGAATCTGGCTCCCAGTGGCAGTGCCCCGGTGCGGCGCACTGCCCCATGACCCAGCGGCGTTCGACGACTGCGGGGAGGTCTGCCGGTCGGACGTCCCGTGGTGGACTCGGCCGAACCTACCCGCCGGTGGCCTCTCGCTGTCAACAGTCGGCTGATCTGCGCGGTTTGCCCAAACCAGCAGGTCAGCGCGGAAGATCCGCAGGTCGCGGCCGAACACGGGGAACAACCATCGGCCGTACGAAATGTCCCTACGTCACTCGTTCGGCCGCTCAAAGACGGTTTGTCCGAAGACCACCGTCCGCAGGCAGACCGGGAGTTCGCCGCCGGGGCTGAGATCGGGCAGGCCAGGGGTGCCGGAGCGGGGGTCGGTGGACCAGCGGGAGACCCGGTCGTCGGGGGCCTGGACGACGAGCTCCCCGGTGCGCCAGACCGCGTAGTCGGCGGGCGCGCCGGGGACCAGGACGCCCGCGTCGTCGCGGCCGACGGCCCGCCAGCCGCCGCGCGTGTGGGCGGTGAAGGCAGCGCGGGCGGAGATCCGGTGCTCGGGCGTGCGGTGGAAGGCCGCGGCCCGCACGGTCCCCCAGGGGTCGAGCGGGGTGACCGGGCTGTCGGAGCCGAAGGCGAGCGGGACGCCGGCGCGCAGCAGGGCGGCGTACGGGTTGAGGGTGCGGGCCCGGTCCGCGCCCAGGCGCTGGGCGTACATGCCGTCCTCGCCGCCCCAGGCCGCGTCGAAGGCGGGCTGCACGGACGCGGTGAGGGCGAGCTCGGCGAAGGCGGCGATGGTCTCGGGGGTGAGCATCTCGGCGTGCTCGACGCGGTGCCGTGCGGCGCGCACCCGGGCGAGGCCCAGCTTGTCCGCGGCCGCCCTGACGCCGTCGACGACCGCGGTGAGGGCGCCGTCGCCGATGGCGTGGAATCCGGCCTGCAGCCCGGCCTCGGTACAGGCGATGACATGGGCGGCGACGGCCGCCGCGTCCAGGTGGGCGGTGCCGGTGTGCGGCGCGTCGGCGTAGGGGGCGTGCAGACAGGCGGTGTGCGAGCCGAGGGAGCCGTCGACGAAGAGGTCGCCGGCCGCGCCGATCGCGCCGAGCTCGCGGATGCGGCGGGCGTCCTCCTCCCCGGTGACCTGTTCGGCCCAGTAGCCGACGACACGGGGGCCCTGCTGGGCCCGTGCGAGGGCGAGCAGGGCGGTGAAGTCGTCCTCGTCGGAGATGTCGGGGCCGGCGCACTCGTGGACGGTGCCGATGCCGAGGGACGCGGCGCGGGCGAGCGCGGTCCGCTGGGCGGCCTCGCGCTGGGCGGGGGTGATCGCGGCGTGGGCCGCGGCGCGCACGGCGTGGTGGGCCGCGGCGGTGAGCGGTGCGTCCGGGCGGTAGCCGGCCAGCTCGGCGGCCTGGGGCACCAGGTCGAGCATGGCCGTGGTCACGACTGCGGAGTGGACGTCGACGCGGGGCAGGTAGAGCGGCCGGCCGCCGGTCGCCTCGTCGAGCTCGGCGCGGGCCGGCGGGCGCTGCTCGGGCCAGCGGGCGGCGTCCCAGCCGTGGCCGAGCAGCACCGTGTCGCCGGGGCGGGCCGCGCTGTGCCGCCGTACGAGGTCCAGCGCCTCGGCCAGGGTGCGGGCGCCGGAGAGGTCGAGGCCGGTGAGGGCGAGGCCGGTCGCGGTGGTGTGCACATGGGCGTCGGTGAACGCCGGAGCGACCAGCGCGCCTTCGAGGTCGACGACCTCGTCGACGCCGTCGGCGAACGCGTCCGCGGCGCCCTCCGAGCCCACCCACGCGACGTGGCCCTTCTCGACGACCATCGCCGTGGCGAAGGGGTCGGCGGGGCTGTGGACTTCTCCACCGCGCAGCAGCACGGTGCGGTGTTCGCTCTGGGGGGCGGCGCTCTCGGTCATGGGACCAGCCTAGATATGCGGCGGGCGTGCCTCGTACGGGGTGGACAGCACGACGGTGGTGCGGGTGGAGACGCCGGACTTGGATCTGATGCGGGTGAGCAGATGCTCCAGCTCCAGCGGCGTCGACACGCGCACCTTGAGGATGTAGTTCTCGTCGCCCGCCACGCTGTGGCACGCCTCGATCTCGGGGACGTCCGCGAGACGGTCGGCGATGTCGTCGGGCGCGCTCGGGTCGAAGGGCTTGACCGAGATGAACGCCGTCAGCGGCAGCCCCACCGCCTCCGGGTCGACGACGGCGGCATAGCCGCGGATGACGCCGCGCTGCTCGAGGCGGCGGACGCGCTGATGCACCGCCGACGTGGACAGGCCCGTGGCCTTGCCCAGATCGGTGTAGCTCATGCGCCCGTCCTTGACGAGCAATTCCACGATCTGACGATCCAGCTCCTCCATGCGGATCAACTTATTGCCCCGAGTCCCCTCCGGCACAGTCGGCGGCGGCCCGGAGCGGCACCTGCGGCAGGCATGTGACGAATGCCACAGACCCTGACCCGTGTCCATCGTGACCGCACGGTTACCTGCCGCGCGCGAGGGGAATTGCTTGCTGTGGTCGAGGCCGCACGTGCCTGGTCGGCCCACCTGAGGGGGAGATTCTCCATGCAGAACACCGAGAACACCGGACGCACCGAACCGGAGCCCGTCGATTCGGCTGAGCCGGCCGACGTCGACGAGCTCGATGCGTACGACACCTTTGAGATGTACCGGGTCATCTGCCCGGACTGCGCCCAGCCAATCGCCCTTCTGGCGGACGAGCACGTCCTGCCGGAGCACGCGCTGTGCCCGACCCCGTGGAACCCGTTCGGTCTGACCGTCTGCGCGGGCACGGGCCGGCCGGCCGGGGACGCCGCGCCCGCGGACGAGACGCTGGAGGTCCAGGAGCAGGACACCGCGTTGCTGCTGACGCTCCCTCAGGGGCTCGACTGGCGGAAGCAGCCCTTCTCGCACATCGGCGGTCCGGGCTCGCGCCCCCTGAAGGGGCCGGGGATGCGCCGCTCGGCGGCGGCCTAGGCCCAGTAGCTCCCCTGCACCATGGCGGCGAGGCCGGCATGGTGCAGGATCAGCCCGTCCGGCTCCCGCGGCGGCTCGACCTCGCCGAAGTGGACCTGCCGATAGGCCACCCGGAGCATGACGATCGCGTGCCGCAGCGCCGCGTAGAGCGTGTAGAAGTCCATGTCCCGCGGCGTGTGGCCGGTGAGCTCGGCGTAGCGCCGCTCGACGGCGTCCCTGCGCAGGAAGTCGGGCAGTCCGCGCTGCCCGAAGCTCACCGTCAGATCCTGGAAGAAGCGGTGGAGGTACACCGTCCAGCCGAGGTCCACCTCGCGCGGGGCGAGTGAGGCCATCTCCCAGTCCAGGACGGCGGCGGGCTCGAAGCCGTCGTAGACGATATTGCCGATGCGCGCGTCGCCCCAGTTCAGCACCGTCTCGCCGGCGTCCTTCGGCCAGTGCGCCTCGAGCCAGTCGAAGCCCGACTCGATCAGCGGCGAGCGCGGCAGCCCCTCCACCACCCAGGCGTAGTACGCCCGTTGGCCGCGCACATGCCGGCGCAGCGTGTCGCCCTGCCCCGGCTCGACCGGGTACTGGTCGTGCAGTCGGGCGATGAGGGCGACGGTGGACTCCTCAAGCGCGGCGCGCTGCGCTTCGCTCGCCGCGTGCAGCCAATTGCCCTCGTAGGTATAGGGCATGACGTCCGGCGGCACCCTGCCCTCGACGCGCTCCATCACGAAGAACGGGGCGCCCAGCGCCGCCGGGTCCTCCTCCAGCCACAGCACGCGCGGCACGGGGACGTCGGTGTGCTCGGCGACGCCGCGCAGGGTGCGGTACTGCTCGGCCATGTCGTACACGGGGAAGACCGTGTACGCGTCCGGGTCGGCGGCGAGCCGCAGCGCGCAGGCCCGCACGGGCGGGTCGGGGTGCTCGATGTCGAAGAGCAGCGTCTCGCTCGACATGCCGTTGGACTCGGGCGCGCGGACGCCGCTGACCTTGGCGCCGGGCAGCCGGGCGGCCAGCCAGGACGTGAGCCGGCGGGCGAGCTCCTCGGGGTCGCGGGTGGTGGTGCGGGGGCGGGGCGGTGTGGCCATGGCGGTGCTCCTCACAGGTTCATGTGGTGAACAGCGCACTCGGCGGCGGGAGTCGCCCCCGCCCGCCGGTGACGCAAGACGCCTGATCGCATACGTTCGGTGATGCCCTCTGATCCGCCGGCGGACTGCGATCCGTCGGGGGACCCGGATCCGCCGGTCGGCCCAGATCCGCCGGCCGCCGCGCCCCGGCCGCTAGCCGGCGACCGAGTCATAGCCGGTGAAGCCGCTCGGGTCGTGGCGGCCGAAGGTTCCGTGCTCGAAGATCCCGTAGCCGGTCCGCCCCTCCAGGGTGAACCGGGCGGAGTGGTCGGTGACCCCGTAGGCGGCCATCGGATGGCCGGCCGGGTCGCCGAGGTCGTAGACCCGCCGGTCGGTCCAGTCGCGGCCCTGCCAGGTGCCGTGCTGCCAGTCGGCGGCCGGCGGGTAGCCCGCGCCGACGGCGAGCGGCGAGGAGGCGAGGATCTCGACGCCGAGTTCGAGGGGCTTGCGGGCCGGGTCGGTGAGGTGGACCACGGCGCCGCGGGGGTCGCGGGTGCCGGGGTGGTAGTCGATGTCGGTGTGCGGCCAGCCCAGCTGGACGTCCGGCACGCCGTCGCGCACGAGGAGCGCCTCGCTGAGCGTGCGGTAGCCGTCGGCGTCCTCCTGGGCGATGACCATCAGGAACCGGTCCTCGAAGCGGACCGGGATCCAGAGCCAGTGGAAGCCCTCGGGGCGCATCTCCTCGGCCGCCCGGCCGCCCTCCTCGCCGGGGATGGGGCGCACGCCCCAGCTGCGGTCCCGGGTCCCGGTCCACTGGCCGGCCGCCACGGGTATCTCCTGGCCGTCGGCGCGGATGACGCCGCTGCAGCTGCCGGCCTGGACGAAGCGGCGGCCTTCGAGCATGAGCCGCCCGCCGCGGCGCTGGATGTGGTGCGGCTCCCACACGGCGGGGAAGTCGGCGTGCCATTCGATGTCGTACGAGAGCGAGCCCGCCTCGTGCGGGTCGGCGTCGCAGTGCAGGGACAGACGGACGAGCGGCTCGTCGACGCTGACGCGCAGCGGGCCCACCGAGAGGTTCATCCGGTCGTCCGTGAGCGCGTCGGAGGCCCGTACGGCGTGCAGCCGGTCGCCGACCCGCAAGGTGGCGTAGGCGTCGATGACGCCGGTGTTGGGGTAGACGCCGAGGCCGGCGATGAGCAGGGCGCGGCCGGCGTGGTCGAAGACATGGAAGATGCACCGGTCGTACGCGTTGCGGTCGCTGGTGACCAGGTGCTTCATCGACAGGGGCGCCTGGTGGACGGGGTACTCGTCGAGGGGGATCGGTCGGTCGTCTGACACGGCTGGCCTCCTGGGCGGCAAGGAAGTTGACGGTACGTCAGAATCCCTGCGGAAGGCCATAGCCGGGCACGGGGGCGTGCGACGGCGGGCGGGGCGGCGCGGCCAGGGCGGCGGGCAGGTGCGCGGTGGGGGCCGGCGGACGCGTGGCGGGCGCCAGGGCAGGCACGAGATGGGCGGCCAGCACGCGCGCCGCGAGGGCCGCCATACGCGTGATGGCAGGCGGCCGGCACGTGGCGGGCGTGCCGGCAGACGCGCGGTGAGCGGCCGGCGGACGCATGGCCGGCGGACGGGCAGGCACGTGGTGGCGGCCGGACTTCGGTCCCTGGACGACGGCCAAGTAGGACTGGCCGAAAACACGCTCG
>NZ_JBFAYB010000147.1:0-12984 GCF_040681075.1 Streptomyces sp. NPDC051907
GGGGGGGGGGGGCCGGGGGTGTTTTGTTGTGGGGGGGGGGCCGTCGTGTTCGGGGGGCCCACCCCCCCCGCCCCCGGGGGCCGGGGCCCCGCCCCCGGGCGCGCCTCTCATCCGTCGCCTCACGAGACGGAGTCGCGCTCCCACCGGTAGAACTCGCGGGCCATGGCGTCCTTCGGGCTCCGCCAGGTCTCGGGGTCGTAGGGACTGACGAAGGCGGTGAGCCGGTCGCTGATGTCCTTGAACGCCGGGTGCTCGGTGACCTTGGCGATCTCCGGTCCCGGCGGCCGGTCGGACTCGATCAGATGCATGTACACGTCGCCGAACTGGAACAGGCTGCGCCGGTTGACCCCGACGAGGTGCGGCAGCTCGCCGTTGTCGGACTCGGCGAACAGCTGCGCGATGTCCGGGGCGGACTCGGGCGCCATCCGGGCGACGATCAGAGCGTGGTGCATAGGAGGGATTCCCTTGCGTCGGCTTGAGTCAGCTTGGTCGGCTGGTCGGCTGGTCGGCTTGACGCGCTCAGTTTGCGTTGACCGAGGCCGAGCGGCCGTCGCGGTCGCGCTGCTCGATCTTGTCGCGGATGAGCTCCATCTGGATGCGCGAGTTGCGGTTGATGTTGTCCGTCATCCACGCGTCGTCGACCGGGGCGTCCGGCTTCATGGCGAACTCCTGCCGCCAGTGCATCCGGGTGCCGCCGGGGACCTCGGAGTACTCCCACCAGATGTCCATGCGCTGGAACGGGCCGGTCTCCACGCGGCGGGCGCGCACCTTGCGGCCCTTGCGGTCGGTGACGCGCTCGGAGACCCAGCTCCAGACCTTTCCGTTCTCGTCGGGGTGCATGGTCAGACGGAAGGTGGTCCGGTCGCCCTCACGCTCGATGATCTCGACGGACGCGTACTCGCTGAACAGCTGCGGCCAGTTCTCGATGTCGTTGGTGATGTCCCAGACGACGTCGAGGGGGGCGGCGACGGTGATCTCGTTCTCGGTCTTTCCGGGCACTTCAGGCTCCAGTCATCAGGGTGTTGTTGACGAGGTCGAGGAACTCCCTCGGGGTCTTGCAGCGGTCCGCGTCGGGCGGCAGCGGGCGGCCGTGGCGGTTCTCCAGCTCGCCGACGATGCCGAGCAGGCCGAGCGAGTCGAGGCCGAACTCGTCGAAGCGGGCGGTCGCCCGGTTCTCCAGGTCGACGGGGTCGACGGTCAGGCCGGCGCCCTTCTTCATCAGCCTCGCGAGCTCTTCGATGGTCAGTCGGTCGGTCATGAGCAGTTCTCCTTGTCCCGGGTTCTCGCGCGGGCTCGTGAGCCCGCGCGAGAGGTGTTGACTTCAGGCCGGCGCGTCGGCGCCGCGCACCACCAGTGCCGCGTTCGAGCCCATGAGCCCGCGGCTGAGCACCAGCGCCGTGCGCAGCTCGGCGGGCTGGGCCCGGCCGGTCACGACGTTGAGGTCCACGCACACGTCGAAGATTCCGGGCGTGGGCGGTACGAGGCCGTGCTCGATGGAGAGCACCGCGGCGGCCGCGTCGAGCACGGGTCCTCCGCAGTAGGCCCGTCCGATGCCGGTCTTGGGCGCCGTCACCGGCACCCGCCTGCCGTGCGCGCCCAGCGCGTCGGCGATGGCCAGCGCCTCGGCGCGGTCGGCCGCAGGCACGCCGAGCGCGTCCGCGAAGACCACGTCGATCTCCTCGGGCGCGCAGTCGGCCTCGCGCAGCGCGCCGGCGATCGCCCGGGCGAGCCCCTCCCGGGACCGCTCCCACTGGGACGGTCCGGTGAAGGTCGCCGCGTGGCCCGCCACATGGGCGCGCACTCGCGCGCCGCGGCGGCGGGCCGCCGCCTCCTCCTCGACCACGAGCATCGCGCCGCCCTCGGCGGGCACGAAACCGCAGGCCTCCGCGGTGAAGGGACGGTAGGCGCGCTCCGGGTCGTCGCTGGTGCTCAGGTCCTCGTACCCGAGCTGGCACACCACCGAGTACGGAGCGAGGGGGGCCTCCGCCGAGCCGACGACGACCGCGTCGGCGCCCCGGCTGATCGCCCGGGCGGCGTGCGCGAACGCGTCGAGCCCTCCTGCCTCGTCGCTGGCGACGACGCCGCAGGGGCCCTTGAAGCCGCCCCGGATGGAGATCTGGCCGGTGCTCGCGGCGTAGAACCAGGCGATGGACTGGTACGGGCCGACGTAGCGGGAGCCCTGTCCCCACAGCCGCTGGAGCTCGCGCTGGCCGAACTCGCCGCCGCCGGAGCCCGCGGCGGTCACCACGCCGACGTCGAAGGGCGAGCCCTCGTAGTCGGCGCGGCCGAGCCGGGCGTCGTCCATGGCGAGGTCGGCCGCGGCCATCGCGAAGTGCGTGAAGCGGTCGGTCTGGACGAGGTAGCGCTCCTCGACCAGGGCGCCGGGGTCGAACTCCCGGACCTCGCCCGCGACTTTGAGCGGCAGGTGCTCGCAGCCTTCGCGGGTGACCCGGTCGAGGAAGCTGACGCCTTCCTGCGTCGACTTCCAGAACACTTCGGCGCCGGTCCCGTTGGGGGCGATGACGCCGATGCCGGTGACGACCGTGCGGCGAGCGGCTTTCCGGGAGCTCATCAGGTCCTCCCACTTGGTCGGGTCATGACGACCGCGGACTGGAATCCACCGAATCCGCTGCCCACGGAGAGCACGTTGCGCAGCTTCCGGGAGCGGGCGGTGCGCGGGACGTAGTCCAGGTCGCACTCGGGGTCGGGGGTCTCGTAGTTGGCCGTCGGCGGGACCACCTGACGGTCCATCGCCAGGACGCAGGCCACCAGCTCGATCGCGCCGATCGCGCCGAGGGAGTGGCCCACCATGGACTTGATGGAGCTCATGGGCGTCTTGTAGGCGTGGTCGCCGAGCGAGCGCTTGACCGCGGCGGTCTCGTGCCGGTCGTTCTGCTTGGTGCCCGAGCCGTGCGCGTTGACGTAGTCGATACGGGAGGCGTCGACCCGGGCGTGGCCGAGCGCGGTGTCGATCGCATGGGCCATCTCCAGGCCCTCGGGCGTGAGCCCGGTCATGTGATAGGCGTTGCCGAAGGTGGCGTAGCCGCTTATCTCGCAGTACACGCGGGCGCCGCGGGCGCGGGCGTGCTCCAGGTCCTCCAGGACGAGGACGGCCCCGCCCTCTCCCATCACGAACCCGTCCCGGTCGGCGTCGAAGGGGCGGGACGCGTGGGCCGGGTCGTCGTTGTTGGGCGAGGTCGCCTTGATCGCGTCGAAGCAGGCGACCGTGATCGGTGAGATGGGCGAGTCGGACGCGCCGGTTATGCACACGTCGACCCGGCCCTCCTCTATCGCGTGGAAGGCGTAGCCGACCGCGTCCAGTCCGGAGGTGCAGCCGGTGGAGACGGTCTGCACCGGCCCGTGGGCGCCGGTGTGCTCGGCCACGGCCGAGGCGAGGGAGCTGGGCGAGAACGCCCGGTGCAGATGCGGCTCGGCCGGCCGGTGGTCCACGTCCCAGCGGGCGCCGTGGGCGCTGACCGCGACGTAGTCGTGCTCCAGCCGGGTGGTGCCGCCGACCGCGGTGCCCAGGGACACCCCGATGCGCCAGGGGTCCTCCTTCTCCGTGTCCAGGCCCGAGTCGCGGATCGCCTCCTCGGCGGCGACGAGGGCGAACTGGATGTACCGGTCCGAGCGAGCCGTCTGCTCCTCGTCGAGGCCGCAGGCGGCCGGGTCGAAGTCGACCTCGGCGGCTATTCGGGAGCGGAAGCCCTCCGGGTTGAAGAGCGTGATGCCCCGGGTCGCCGTGCGGCCGTGGGAGAGCAGGTCCCAGAAGGCCGAGGCGCCGATTCCGCCGGGGGCGACGATACCGACCCCGGTGACCGCCACCCGCCGGGTCATGAGACCGCCCCAGTCCGTTCCGGCGGCGCGTGCTCGGTGGGCTCCGTGTCGACGTGGCCGAGCTCCGGGCGCGGGGCGAGCGGGCCGAGGTGGAAGACCATGCGGGCCTCCACGTTGCCGACGTTGCGGAACCGGTGGCGCATGTTCAGCGGGATCATCAGGCCCTGGTCGGGCCGGAGGGGGAACGTCTCGCCGTCCAGGTCCACTTCGAGCAGTCCGCAGGTGACGTACACGAACTCCTCGGAGTACGGGTGGTAGTGCTCGCCGATGCGGTCGCCGGGCTGCACGATGGCCAGGCCCATGAATCCGCTGGTGGCGCCCACCGCGGTGGGGGTCAGCATGGCGCGCAGGTCGCCGCCGCGCCGGGTGTTGGGCTGGGTCTCGCTCAGGTCCACGATGCGTGGGGGGGTGGTGCTCATGACTGGCTCCTCCAGGTCAGGATTCGGACGGCGCGCACCGGTCGGTGATCAGCTGCATGTCGGAGTTCGCGAGGAAGCGGGCGATCTCCCGGTCGTTGCTCACCGGGCCCTGCTCGGGGGCGAGCAGGCGGGTGAGGGTGGCCGCCTTGCGGGAGCCGCTGACGCCGAGCGTCAGGGCGGGCTGCCCGTCGAGCGGACCGCGCAGGTCGACCAGCCGGACGACGATGTCGTCGCGCTGGAAGATGGTGCAGTTGTGGATGGGGCTGCGCGGGTCGTCGGCCGCCGCCTCGTCCTGCTGGGCGAGCAGCTTGGCCAGGGCCATGCCGCAGCCTTCCTTCGCCTCGTAGAACAGCGCGTGGCGCTGTACGTCGTCGGGGTCGTGGCCGTCCGCGGCGACGTGGTGCACCGCGGGGAGCGCCGCCCGGGTGAAGAAGACCCTGGCGGAGTTGGGGTCGCCCAGGTCCCGGTCCTGCTCGAGATAGGGGTTGATGGCCTCCTCGACGGCCCGGACCTCGGGCTGGCTGGCCACATGGCGCAGCGCCGCGAGCAGGTCGCCCTGCACCTCGACGGTCCGCACGACGCGGTTGCCGTGCATGTAGAGGGAGGTGCGGCGCAGCCGGGTGGTCTCGTCGACGCGGGACGCCGGCGAGGTGTAGCCGGAGAGGATCTTGGCGACCTGCTTCTCGGTGCCCGGCTTGACGGTGAAGGTGAGCGCGTGGCGGACTACGCCGTCCCCGAGCCGGGGCGCGGCCTGGAGGCCCGTGTGCGGTTTGGCGGCGGAGGGGTGGTCGGTCTCGCGCAGGACGCTGAAGCGAAGCGACCGGGTGTCCCGTACACAGCTGTGCAGGGGCTGCACGGTCTCCACGTGCTCCTCGCTGTTCACCCAGGCGAGGAAGGGCGGGGCGCTCTCCCATTCGCTGGTGATGAGCCACTGGGAGGGGTTCTCGATCGACTGGCACAGCTGGTCGCTGATGTGCCCGGGGACCGAGGCAACTTGGTTGCGCAGGTGCTCGTACGCCTCGAGGAACTGCTTCTGGGCCCCGTCGTGGAGGTCCAGCAGCAGAACGACCCGAAGCCTGGAGCCATCGAAGGCGGACTGCGATACCCGTTCCGACAGGGTGGTCATTCTTCACACTCCTTCGCGACGTCGAGGCCGCCACTTCGGGTGGCGTCTCGTCGGTCGCCGGTGGAATCCAGCCGGGTCGACTGCCCTGCGGATTCGAACGGTCCGCCGCCCGTTCGCGAGGCGGCGCCAATGAGACCGATCGTGGTCCGGTACCACGGGTGGCGCGAGAGATGAGAACCAAGCGGGTGAATGCGCGAGGCATCGGCCGTCGCACAGGGCATGGAAGATTCCATCCCCTAGGGCGTCAGGAGCTGGGCTGAGTGATGAAAGTGAACGCTGATCAGCGTGTGCCGGTCCTCATCGTGGGCGGGTCCCTGGTGGGCCTGTCCACCTCGCATTTCCTGGACCGCCACGGCATCGGGCATCTGCTGGTCGAGAAGCACTCGGGCACTTCCACGCATCCACGCGGACGCGGTATCAACGTGCGGAGCATGGAGCTGTTCCGGCGCTCCGGAGCGGAGCAGGAGATCCGGGACGCCGCGTCGGTCCTCAAGGACAACCACGGCATCCTCCAGGCGGGGTCGCTGACCGGCGACGACCAGGAGTGGCTGTTCAAGGAGATCGACCCGGGCGGCGCGCTGGCGCGCTTCAGCCCGACGACGTGGTGCCTGTGCAGTCAGAACGACATCGAGCCGGTGCTGGCCCGCCGCTCCCGCGAGGGCTGCGGCGATCTGCGGTTCTCCACGGAGCTGCTCTCCTTCGAACAGGACGACAGCGGTGTGACGGCGGTGGTGAAGGACCGGGAGTCCGGTGAGCTCAGCACCGTGCACGCGGACTATCTGGTCGCCGCCGACGGTCCGCGCAGCCCGGTCCGGGAGGCCCTGGGCATCGGCCAGAGCGGCCACGGGGACCTGTTCCACAATGTGAGCATCACCTTCCGCTCCCGCGGGCTCATCGACGTGCTCGGCGAGAAGCGCTTCATCGTGTGCTATCTGACCAAGCCGGGCGCGGACGGGGCGCTGCTGCCGGTGGACAACCGCGAGCGCTGGGTCTTCCACGCGCCCTGGCGCCCGGACGAGGGCGAGAGCCTGGACGCCTTCACCGACGAGCGCTGCGCCGCGCACATCCGGGCGGCGGTCGGCAAGCCGGACCTGGACGTCGAGATCACCGGCATGGCGCCGTGGCACGCGGCGGAGCGGGTCGCCGAGCGCTACTCCAGCGGCCGGGTGCTGCTGGCCGGGGACTCGGCGCACGAGATGTCGCCCACCGGCGCGTTCGGCTCGAACACCGGCATCCAGGACGCCCACAACCTGGCCTGGAAGCTGGCGGCGGTGCTGGAGGGCTGGGCGGGTCCCGGTCTCCTTGAGACCTATGAGGCGGAGCGGCAGCCGGTGGCGCGTGCGACGAGCGAGCGCGCCTCGGCCCGTTCGGCGGAGCACAGCCACCCCGGCTACGCGCCGGCCGAGACTCCGGGCGGCGGACGGCAGGGCGGCATCCTGTCGGTGGCGATGGGCTACGGCTATGTGAAGGGCGCTGTCCTGGGCGTCGACCCTGAGCGGCCCGTGGTGCCGGAGCGGATGCAGCTGACGGGCGCCCCGGGCACCCGGGCCCCGCATATGTGGGTCGACCGACGGGGTGAGCGGCTGTCCACGCTGGACCTGTACGAGCGGTCCTTCGTGCTGCTCACGTCCGAGGGCACGACGTGGCGCGACGCTGCGCGCACGGTCGCCCGGCAGATGTCCGCGCGTCTTGAGGCGTACGAGATCGGCTCCGGTCTGGACGCCGACCTGGTCCCCGAGAACGGGGCCGACTGGGCCGAGATCCACGGCACCAAGCCGCAGGGCGCGGTGCTGGTGCGCCCGGACGGCTTCGTCGCCTGGCGGACGGCGGACGTGGTGACCGAGCCGGAGCAGGTGCTCCAGGAGGTCATGTCCGAGCTGCTGTACCGGGTCTGAGGGCTCAGCCCGCGGCGGCGGCCGCGCTCGCGGTGACGGCGAACGGCGCGCCGTAGGGATCCGCGAGCGCGGCCATCCGGCCGACGCCCGGGGCGTCGAAGGCGGGCGTCAGCACCGACCCGCCGCCGGCCCGAGCGGCGCCGACCGCCGCGTCGACGTCCGCGGCCTCGAAGTACGGCAGCCAGCGCGGTGTGTGGGCGCTGTCCTGGAGCGGCGCGATGCCGCCGAAGGCCGCCTCGCTCCGGTCGCCGCCGGCGGTGGCGAGCAGGGTGTACGGGATGTCGAGCATCGTCACCTCCTCGGTGTGCCAGCCGAACAGGCGGCGGTAGAACGCGGCGGCGGCCGCGGGGTCGGGGCTGAAGAGCTCGGTCCAGCACAGCGCGCCCTCCTCCCCCACCGCCTCGAGCCCCTCGACGGCGGCGGGCTGCCAGAGGGCGAACTGGGCGCCGCCCGGATCGGCGAGTCGGGCCGTCCGCCCGGCGCCCGGCACGTCGTAGGCCTCGATGCGCACGGTGGCGCCGAGCTCCTCGGCGGCCTGGGCCGTGGCGTCGGCGTCGGGGGTCTTGAAGGCGAGCGTCCAGGCGGAGCGCGCGCCCGGTTCGGCGAGCGGGCCGAGGGCGGCCGCCGTCCTGCCCTGGTGCTGGAGGAGGCCGTGGTCGCCCTGCGGTGCCGGGGCGAGGCTCCAGCCGAGGACCGCGCCGTAGAAGGCCGCGGCCCCCGCCGGGTCGGGGCTGGCGAGGTCGAGCCAGCAGGGCGAGCCGGTCGCGTACTCCGTGCTGAGCATGGGCGGGCGGCTCCTTCGACGGTGGCTCGGCCGCTGGAGTGGCCGTGGGCGTCGTGCACGGCCATTGTGCGCCGCGGGCGTGCGTGGTTGAGTGAGGTCGCAAGCTATGAATCGAGGTTCAGAGCATGGTCTACCGCTCCACCGCCCGTACCGAGGCCACCCGGCTCGCCCACCGCGAGCGGCTCCTGGACGCCGCCCGGGGGCTGCTCGCCGAGGGCGGCTACGCGGCGGCGAGCGTGTCCGCGCTCGCCGAGCGGGCCGGTGTGGCCACCGGCAGCGTCTACAACCACTTCGCGTCCAAGCAGGAGCTGCTCGCCGCGGTCTTCCGGCATATCGCCGGCCATGAACTCGCGGCGGTGCGCGCCGCGGTGGCCGCTCGGAGCGAGGCGGCCGAGCGGCTGCGGGCGCTGGTGGAGGTCTTCTCGCACCGGGCGCTCAAAGCCCCGCGCACGGCGTGGGCGCTGCTCGCCGAGCGGGTGGACCCGCTGGTGGAGACCGAGCGGCTGGCCTACCGGCGCGGCTACCACGCGCTGGCCGAGGAGACCATCGCGGCGGGCGTCGCCGCGGGCGAGCTGCCCCCGCAGGACGCCCGGCTGTCCGCCGCCGCCGTGATCGGGGCGATCAGCGAGGCGCTGCTCGGCCCGCTCTCCCCGGTCGGGGACCGGGCCGAGCCCGGCCCGACGGTGCAGGCCATCGCCGCGCTGTGTCTGCGGGCCGTCGGCGCGCCCGCGCCGGCCGACCAGCCCTGACCTCGTCCGTCGACCGAGAGAGGACCCGCCATGACGGCGACCGCACAGCCCGCCGGCCACCGCACCCACGAGGTGCTCAACCAGGCTCCGCGCCGCGTCGACGTCGACGAGTACGCGACGAACCTCCCGCTGGTGGAGGGCGTGCGCACGCTCGGCGCCGCGTGGCACGAGCCGGAGCTGCACGAGATAGGCGAGCTGACCGGCTCGGAGCGGTTCCAGGGCTGGGCCGACCAGGCCCACGCGTACCCGCCCGAGCTGCGCACGCACGACCGGTACGGCAACCGGGTCGACGAGATCGACTTCCACCCCGCCTACGACGAGGTGATCGGCGCGGCGGTGCGCCACGGCGCGCACACCGCGGCCTGGGCGGACCCCAAGCCGGGGGCGGCGGTCGCGCGGGCGGCGACCTTCATGCTGTTCGCCCAGGCCGAGCCGGGCCACGCCTGCCCCACCTCGATGACGCACGCCGTGGTCCCCGTGCTCCAGCGGGACTTGGAGGTGGGCCAGGACTGGCTGCCCGGCGTGTTCAGCCGCGTCTACGATCCCCGGCCGATCGCGCCCGCCCTCAAGCGGGGGCTGATGTTCGGGATGGGGATGACGGAGAAGCAGGGCGGCTCGGACGTCCGGGCGAACACCACGACGGCGGCGCCCGCGGCGTCGGACCCCGACGGGCGGGAGCACCGGCTGACCGGCCACAAGTGGTTCTTCTCCGCGCCGCAGTCGGACGCGTTCTTGGTGCTGGCCCAGGCGGAGGCGGGGCTCACCTGCTTCCTGGCGCCCCGGGTGCTGCCGGACGGGACGCGCAACACGATCCGCGTCCAGCGGCTGAAGAACAAGCTGGGCAACAAGTCGAACGCCTCCTCCGAGGTGGAGTTCGACCAGACGTGGGCGCTGCGGGTCGGCGAGCCGGGGCGCGGGGTGCCGACCATCATCGAGATGGTCAACCACACGCGCCTGGACTGCGTGCTCGGCACCACGGCGGGCATGCGGCAGTCGCTGACCGAGGCCGTGTGGCACGCGCGCCACCGCGGCGCCTTCGGCGCGCGTCTGGTCGAGCAGCCCGCCATGACCGCGGTGCTCGCCGATCTGGCGCTGGAGACGGAGGCCGCGACCTGGACGGCGCTGCGGCTGGCCCAGGCGTACGAGGCGGACAGCGGCGAGTCGGAGGCGCTGTTCCGCAGGCTGGCCACGGCGGTGTCCAAGTACTGGATCTGCAAGCGCGGCCCGCAGCACGCCTACGAGGCGCTGGAGTGCCTGGGCGGCAACGGCTACACCGAGGACTGGCCGCTCGCCCGCCGCTACCGCGAGCAGCCCCTGCTCTCGATCTGGGAGGGCTCGGGCAACGTCATCGCGCTCGACGTGCTGCGCGGCATCGCCAAGACCCCGGCCTCGCTGGAGGCGTTCTGGGCGGAGCTGTCGACGACGCAGGGCGCGAACAGCGTGCTGGACGCGCATACGGCGCGTGTGCGCGAGGAGCTGACGCGGGATCTGCGCGACCCGGTCGCGGCGCAGACCCGGGCGCGGGCGGCGGTGGAGGGCATGGCGCTGGCGCTCCAGTCCTCGCTGATGCTCCGCCACGCTCCCGCCGCGGCGGCGGAGGCCTTCGTCGCCTCGCGTCTGGGCGAGGCGCGGGGGCACCAGTACGGCATCCTGCCGCGCGGGACGGACGCGGCGGCGATCGTGGAGCGCCACGCGGGGAGCTAGCCGGGCCGACGGCTGAGGGCACGGGCGGGGACGAAGGGGACGGGAAGGGGCGAAGAGGACAGGAAGGGACGGGCGGGGACGAAGGGGCCGTCCCCGCCGCGCTGTTCGCGGCACGCCGTTCGCGGCACGCTGTTTCGAGGTGCGCTGTTTCGAGGTGCGCTGTTTCGAGGTGCGCTGTTCGCGTCCCGCCGTACATGTCCCGCTGTACGCGTCTCGCTGTTCTGGGCGTGTACCCGCCCCTGTCACATGGCCGACACGACCCCTTCCCTTCCAGTGGTTCCTCTTGGACACTCCACCCCGCTGTTGTCTCCTCACCCCAAGAGGCCCCACACTCATGCCTGAACTCAATCGGCGGCGCTTCTTCCAGATCGCCGGAGCCACCGCGAGCTACGCGGCCCTCTCCAGCAGCATCGCCCGGGCCGCCGCCATCCCCGCCAGCCGGCGCTCCGGGTCCCTCCAGGACGTCGAGCACATCGTCGTGCTGATGCAGGAGAACCGTTCCTTCGACCACTACTTCGGCTCGCTGCGCGGCGTCCGCGGTTTCGGCGACCCCCGCCCCCTGACGCTGCCCGGCGGAAAGTCGGTGTGGCACCAGTCGGACGGGTCCAAGGACGTCCTGCCCTTCCACCCGGACGCCGACGACCTCGGCATGCAGTTCATCGCGGGCCTCGACCACGACTGGGCCGGCGGCCACAAGGCCTGGAACCGGGGCGCGTACGACCAGTGGATACCCGCCAAGTCCCCGGGGACGATGGCGTATCTGACCCGCGACGACATCCCCTTCCACTACGCGCTCGCCGACGCGTTCACCGTCTGCGACGCGTACCACTGCTCCTTCATCGGCGCCACCGACCCCAACCGCTACTACATGTGGAGCGGCCACACCGGGAACGACGGCAAGGGCGGCGGGCCCGTGCTCGGCAACGACGAGCTGGGGTACGGCTGGACGACGTACCCCGAGCGGCTCGAGCGGGCCGGGATCTCGTGGAAGGTCTACCAGGACGTCGGCGACGGCCTCGACGCCGCCGGTCACTGGGGCTGGATCGAGGACGCCTACCGCGGCAACTACGGCGACAACTCCCTGCTGTACTTCAACTCCTACCGGGGCGCGAAGCCCGGCGACCCCCTCTACGACAAGGCCCGCACCGGCACCGACGTCAAGAAGGGCGACGGCTACTTCGACCTCCTCAAGGCCGACGTGACGGCGGGCAGGCTCCCCCAGATCTCCTGGATCGCCGCCCCCGAGGCCTTCACCGAGCACCCCAACTGGCCGGTGAACTACGGCGCCTGGTACATCGCGCAGGTGCTGGACGCGCTCACGTCCAACCCCGAGGTGTGGGCGAAGACCGCGCTGTTCATCACCTACGACGAGAACGACGGCTACTTCGACCACGTCGCCCCGCCCTTCCCGCCCGCGTCCGCCGCCCAGGGCCTGTCCACCGCGGACACCGCGCTCGACCAGTTCCCCGGCTCCGCCAGGTACGCCGCCGGCCCCTACGGACTCGGCCAGCGCGTCCCGATGCTCGTGGTCTCCCCCTGGAGCACCGGCGGCTACGTCTGCTCCGAGACGTTCGACCACACCTCGATCCTGCGCTTCATGGAGCGCCGCTTCGGCGTCCGCGAGCCGAACATCTCGCCCTGGCGGCGGGCCGTCTGCGGCGACCTCACCTCCGCCTTCGACTTCTCCCGGAAGGACAGCCGGCCCGCCGCGCTCCCGGACACCGACGCCTACGAGCCCCCGGACCGCGTGCGCCACCCCGACTATGTGCCCCGGCCGCCGGCCAACCCCGTGCTGCCCAAGCAGGAGCGGGGATCGCGCCGGTCCCGTCCGCTGCCCTACGCACCGCTGGTCGACGGCGCGGCGACGCCGTCGACCGGGCGCTTCACGCTTTCCTTCAGCGGCGGCGCGGCGGCCGGGGCGTGCTTCTCGGTCACCTCGGCGAACCGCGCGGACGGGCCGTGGACGTACACCGCCGAGGCGGGCAAGAAGATCTCCGACACCTGGAACACGGCGTACTCCAAGGGCGTGTACGACCTGACGGCGTACGGCCCGAACGGCTTTCTGCGCACCTTCAAGGGACCGGGCGGCGCCCCGGGGCCGGAGGTGACCGCCCGCCACCTCGCGGCCGGCGGGCGGATCGAGCTGACGATGACCAACGCGGGCCCCGACTGCCGGCTCACGCTCTCCGACGCGTACGGCGGCCGGAGCCGGACCTTCGCGGTCCGCACGGGGGCGCGCGTCGTGCACATCGTGGACCTGCGGGCGAGCAGGCGCTGGTACGACCTGTCCGTCGTCTGCGACGGGGACGCGCGCTTCCTGCGGCGGTTCGCGGGGCACGTGGAGACCGGCGAGGCGGGCGTGAGCGACCCGGCGATCGGCAGTCGGCGGCGGCGAACGCGGTGAAGGTATCGGCGCGCTGGGCGGGGGTGTGCTCGCCGTGTGCGAAGAACAGCTGCGGGGTGATGTCCG
>NZ_JBFAYB010000148.1:0-12956 GCF_040681075.1 Streptomyces sp. NPDC051907
TCGCCGACCGCGCGCTCGGCGGGCCGTCCAGGCGCTGCGCCGAGACGGCGGACGCGCTGGGGCTGCGCGCCGCCGCGGAACCCGCGCTGCGGAGCTGGGACATGGGCCGCTGGCAGGGACTGCGCCTGGACGAGGTGAGCGCGGCCGAGCCGGAGGCGGTCGCCGCCTGGCTGAGCGACCCGCAGGCCGCGCCGCACGGCGGCGAATCGCTGACGGCGCTGTGCGAGCGGGTCGGCGGCTGGCTGGACTCTCTGCCCGGCGACGCGGGCCGCGTCCTGGCGGTCGTGGAGCCGGCGGCGGTGCGCGCCGCCGTGGTCCACGCGCTGGCCCTGCCGGCCGCGGCCTTCTGGCGCCTGGACGTCGAGCCGCTGACGCTGACGGAGCTCGTCGGCCGGTCGGGCCGTTGGAACCTGCGCTGCGGTCGTCCGCCGGGGCGGGCCCGGTGACAGGCTGGGGGAGGGGTCGCCGGGCGGGCTGAGCGGGTGGGCGGCTGTCTCGGCGGGGAGGCGTGGGGATCCGGTCGTGCGCTGGCCGATCTTCGTTTTCCGGGCCGTGCCGCACCGCGCCGCGCCGCTGACGGAGCTCGTCGGCCGGTCGGGCCGCTGGAACCTGCGCTGCGGGCGTCCGCCGGGGCGGGCCCGGTGACAGGCTGGGGGTGGGGTCGCCCGGCGGGCTGAGCGGGCGGGCGGCCGTCTCGGCGGGGAGGCGCCGGGATCCGGTCGTGCGCTGGCCGATCTTCGTTTTCCGGGCCGCGCCGGCGCCCGCCCGGTCGATACGATCACCGCACTCTGCCAGGAAGGAACCGCCCATGCGCATCGCCCTGAGCCAGATCACCACCGGCTCCAGCCCCGAGCAGAACCTCGGTCTGCTCCGCGAGCAGGCCCTGCTGGCAGCCGACTCCGGCGCATGCCTCGTCGTCTTCCCCGAGGCGTCCATGGCCTGCTTCGGAACCCCGCTCGCCCCCCTCGCCGAGCCGCTCGACGGCCCGTGGGCCACGCAGGTCCGCCAGATCTCCAAGGACGCCGGGATCGTCGTGGTCGCCGGCATGTTCACTCCCGCCCCGGACGGCAAGGTCGCCAACACCCTGATCGCCACCGGCCCCGGCGTCGAGGCCGCCTACGACAAGATCCATCTGTACGACGCCTTCGGCTACGCCGAGTCCGACAGCGTCGTCCCCGGCGCCGAGGTCGTCACCATCGACGTCGAGGGCGTCCGGATCGGCCTCGCCACCTGCTACGACGTCCGCTTCCCCGAGCTGTTCCGGGCGCACGCCGACGCGGGGGCGGTCCTCAGCCTGCTGCCCGCGTCCTGGGGCGCCGGTCCCGGCAAGCGCGAACAGTGGGAGCTGCTCACCCGGGCCCGCGCGCTGGACGCCACCCTCTGGCTCGCCGCCGTGGACCAGGCCGACCCCGCCGCGTCCGGTGCCGCGCCAGCCTCGACCGCGCCCACCGGGATCGGCCGCAGCGCGCTCATCGGCCCCGACGGCACGGTGCGCGAGCGCCTCGACGCGGGCCCGGGACTCCTGGTGGCCGACGTCGACCTGGACGAGGTCGCCGCCGTCCGCCGCGCCGTGCCCGTCCTCGCCAACCGCAGGCTGCCCTGCCCCTAGCGGGCCGCTGTGCCAGGGTGACGTCATGTGCTGGAGTGCGACGGCCGACCTGGTGGCGGGCGTGGGCATCGCCGCGGTCGGCGCGGCCTGCGTGGCCCAGGTGCGCAACCCGCGCGATCTGCCGCTCGCCGCGCTGCCGCTGCTGCTGGGGGCGCATCAGATCGTCGAGTCCGTCGTGTGGAGCTCCGGCGGCGGCACGGGATGGGCGACGACCGCGTGGGCCGTCGTCGCGCTGCCCGTGCTGGCGGTCTGGGCGCCGCTCGGCGTCCTGCTCGCCGCCCCGCCGCACGCCAGGCTGCGGCTGGCCGTTCCCGTCGTCGCCGGAGTCCTCACCGCCGGGGCGCTCGCCTACGCGCTCGCCACCCGGACGGTGTCCGCCGAGATCCGCGGCCACACCCTCGGCTACGTACTGCATCTGCCGCACCCCGCGCCGCTCGTCGTGGGCTATCTGACCGCCACGGTCGGGGCGCTGCTGCTCGCCGCGGACCCGGTTCTGCGGCTGCTCGGCGTGCTGGTGGGGGTGGGCGCGGCCGTCTGCGCGCTGCTGTGGCGGACGGAGTTCGTCTCCACCTGGTGCGCGCTCGCCGCGGTGGCGTCGGTCGTGCTGCTGGTCTGGGCACGGGGGCAGCGGCACTCGGCCCGGCCCCGGGCCGACGCGTCCCCCGGCTGAGGCCGGGCGGCCGGGCGGCGACATGCAGGCGACAGGTAGCAGACAAGGCGCCGCGGAGCGAGGCTGGTACCCGGGGGAGTGTGGGGGAGTGTCGTACCGACGGCTCGTCCGGAGAGGCAGGGACCACGGTGAACACCACACAGGAGTACACGACCCCGGTCGTGGTGACGCTCAGCGGCTGTTCCAAGGAGGACGCCGACGCCGTCTTCCACGTGCTGGCGAAGTCGTACGCCTCCGACCGGGCCGACGACGACGCGCCGCAGTACATGTCCGACGCCGGCACCACCGTATGGACCTCGACCTTCGAGGTCTCCCCCGAGCACGCCCCGCCCGAGCGGGTGCCCTTGACGGCCTCCGTCCGGGCCGACGTCCAGGGCGGCTACTGGGCGGTGGACCGGCTGGAGGAGACCCTCGCGGACGCGTTCGAGGTCCGGGAGGAGGGCATGGCCGCCGGGGACCAGGAGAAGGACGTCCTGCTGCGCCTGGCCAGCGGGGCGGGCGGGAACGGCGGAGGCCGCCGCTAGCCGGGCCGTCCTCGCGCCGTCACGCGGTGCGTGCCTGGCCGTCCTCACGCGCCACGCGGCGGGTGCCTGGCCGTCCTCACACCGTCACGCGTTGCGGGACCGCCGTCGGCGCGCGAGTGTCGAAGGGACCGAAGCCCGAGGAGGACAGCCTCATGCCCATCGCCACGGTGAATCCCGCGACCGGTGAGACGATCAGGACGTACGAGGCGCTGGGGCCAGGGGAGATCCAGCGGCGGCTCGCGCTCGCCGAGACGGCCTTCGCGCACCATCGCACCACCGACTTCGGGGTCCGCTCCAGGCTGCTCAACCGCGCCGCCGACCGGCTCGAACAGGACCGGGACGCCATCGCCCGGACCATGACGACCGAGATGGGCAAGCCGATCACGGCGGCCCGCGCCGAGGCGTCGAAGTGCGCGAAGGCCATGCGCTGGTACGCCGAGCACGCCGAGGAGCTGCTGGCCGACGAGCATCCCGCCGACGCCGACGTCAAGGACTCCGGGGCCTTGAGCGCCAGCGTCCGCTACCGGCCGCTCGGCGTCGTGCTCGCCGTGATGCCGTGGAACTTCCCGCTCTGGCAGGTCGTCCGCTTCGCCGCCCCCGCCCTGATGGCGGGCAACGTGGGGCTGCTCAAGCACGCCTCGAACGTGCCGCAGACCGCCCTCTACCTGGAGGAGCTCTTCAGGAGCGCCAGCTTCCCCGAAGGGTGCTTCCAGACGCTGCTGGTGGGATCCGGCGAGGTCGAGGGCATCCTGCGCGACCGCCGCGTCGCCGCCGCGACCCTGACCGGCAGCGAGCCGGCCGGCCGCTCGGTCGCGGCCATCGCGGGCGACGAGGTGAAGAAGACGGTGCTGGAGCTCGGCGGCAGCGACCCGTTCGTCGTGATGCCGTCCGCCGACCTGGACCGGGCGGCCGGCACCGCGGTGACGGCCCGCGTGCAGAACAACGGCCAGTCCTGCATCGCCGCCAAGCGGTTCATCGTCCACGCCGCCGTCTACGACGCCTTCTGCGAGCGCTTCACCGCCGGAATGCGGGAGCTGACCGTCGGCGACCCGATGGACGAGTCCACCGACGTCGGCCCGCTCGCCACCGAGCAGGGCCGCACGGACGTCGAGGAGCTCGTCGACGACGCGGTCCGGCGCGGCGCGGGCGTCCGCTGCGGAGGGCGGCGCCCGCCGCAGCTGGACCGGGGCTGGTACTACGAGCCGACCGTCCTGACCGAGGTCACCCCCGCGATGCGGATCCACCACGAGGAGGCGTTCGGCCCGGTGGCCACGGTCTACAAGGCGGCCGACGTCGACGACGCGGTGAGCATCGCCAACGACTCGCCCTTCGGGCTGAGCTCGAACGTGTGGACCCGCGACCCGGGCGAGGTCCGCAGGTTCTCGCGCGACATCGAGGCCGGCGGGGTCTTCTTCAACGGCATGACCGCCTCCCACCCGGCGCTGCCGTTCGGCGGCGTCCGGCGCTCGGGCTACGGCCGGGAGCTGTCGGGCCACGGCATCCGCGAGTTCTGCAACGTGACCACGCTCTGGCACGGACCGGAGTCCTGAGCCGGCCGAGAGCCGGGATTCGGCCCGGGAACAGGCCGCCGAGGCGACTACGGAGCGTGCCGTATTGCGGGCGCGCAGTGATGGGCGCAAGGTGGACGGGCCAGTCGAAGTACACCTGCGGAGCACCATGCGACCTGTTCGGGTGACGTGGCGCCGCCGCGGGGGACGAATGCTCACGACGTCGGGAGAAGACGATGCTTCTGCCGGACAAGGCCCTGCTCGCCGCGCTGCTGCGGAGGTACCGCACCTGGGAGCGGCTGGCCCACGCCGCCCCGGAGGACCCGGTCAGGCGGCGCCGCCTCGACGACCTGTCGTACACGCTCTGCGTCCTGATGGGGCAGCGCACCGCTCGTGAGGCGATCCGTGCGGCCGAGTCGCACCTGGGATCGGCCGGGGAGCTGTCGGGGCGGCAGGCGCAGTAGTCCGGGAGGCCGAGTGGCGAGGCCCATGGGGGCCTCGCCACTCGGCTTACGCCAGCGCGTCTCGGCGTGTGCCAGGCGTCTCGGCGTGTGCTGGGCGTCTGCCCCGAGCGGGCGGTCAGTCCGTGACGCGCAGCACGAGCTTGCCGCGGGTACGGCCCTGCTCGCTGCGGCGGTGCGCCTCGGCGGCCTCGGCCAGCGGCAGCACGTCCTCGACCTCGACGCGGATCTCGCCCTTGTCGACGAGCTCGGCGAGCCGGGCGAGGGCGGCGCCGTCCGGCTCCACCAGGAAGGGCAGCGCGCGCAGGCCCTGGGCGCGCGCGGACTCCAGCAGCTCGGGCGCGACGCCCGAGGGCGCGGCGATCAGCGTGCCGCCCGGGCGCAGCGTGCGCAGCGAGCGGGTGCTGGTGGCGTCGTGCCCGTCGCCGACCAGGTCCAGGACGACGTCGACGTCCCTCGCCGCGTCCTCGAAGCGGACCTCGGTGTAGTCGATCAGCTCGTCCGCGCCCAGCGAGCGCAGCCAGTCGTGCTTCTCGGCCCGGGCGGTCCCGATCACGTACGCGCCGAGGTGCTTGGCGATCTGCACGGCGAAGTGCCCCACTCCGCCGGCCGCGGCGTGGATCAGCACCCGCTGCCCCGGCTCGACGCGCACGGCGTCGACGAGCGCCTGCCAGGCGGTGAGCGCCGCCAGCGGCGCCGCGGCGGCCTGGTCGTGGTCGATCGACGCCGGCTTGCGCGCGAACTGCCGGGCGGGGGCGGTCACGTACTCGGCGTAGCCGCCGGCCTGGCGCGGGAACCACGGCATGCCGTACACCTCGTCGCCGACCTCCAGCGTGTGGACGCCGAAGCCGACCTCCTCGACGACGCCGGACACGTCCCAGCCCAGGATCAGCGGCGGCTCGCCGAGCACCCCGGCCATGCCGCCCCCGCTCCGGGTCTTGAAGTCCACCGGGTTCACGCCCGCGGAGCGGACCCGCACCAGCACCTCGGTCGGCAGCGGCTGGGGCCGCGGCACGTCGGCGAGCCGCAGCTGCTCGGGTCCGCCGAACGCGTCCAGGACGATCGCGCGCATCGTGGCCTCGTCGGGGTTGCTGGGGGTGGTGCTCATCTCGGGTCTCCTCGTTGGTCGACGGCCCTCGAAAGCTACCCGGCGGGTAGTGGTAACCCGCAAGGGCTACTACTATCTGATGGGAAGCATTGAGGTCAGAACCTATCGAGGAGAGCCCAGCATGCCGGTGAGCTGTACGACGGGTGAGCACCCGGACCATGATGTGTACGAGGCGCAGTGCATGTGCCGCGATGTGCTCGACGTGCTGGCGAGCAAGTGGTCGGCGCTGGCGATCGGCGCGATGGAGGAGGGCCCGCAGCGGTTCGGCGCGCTCCAGCGCAGGCTCCAGGGCGTGAGCCCCAAAGTACTGACGAACACGCTGCGGCGGCTCGAGTCCCTCGGCTTCGTCGAGCGCACGGTCTATCCGGCCGTGCCGCTCCACGTGGAGTACGAACTGACCGAGCTGGGCCGCGGCGTGGCCGTCCCGCTGAGCGGGCTGCGCAGCTGGGTGGAGCGCCATCTCGACGAGCTCCGGCCGGCCGAGCCGCTCGACGCGGTGTGAGGGCCGCGGCGCTCGCCGACAGGCCGCGGCCCCGGCGCGTGGGCGGGCTCAGTCGGCTCGTACGAGGGAGTCCGGCGTCAGGTCGGCCGGCGCGCGGTGTCCCGACAGGGCCAGCGTGAGCTCGAACTCCGCGAGGAGACACCGGACGACGTGGTCCACTCCGGCCTGGCCGTCCAGCGCCAGCCCGTAGACGTACGGACGCCCGAGCAGCACGCCCCGCGCGCCCAGCGCAATGACCTTCGCCATGTCCGCGCCGGAGCGGACGCCGCTGTCGAAGAGGACCGTGAGACGGTCGCCGACGGCGGAGACCACTCCGGGCAGCGCGGCCGCGGCGCCGATCGCGCCGGCCACCTGGCGGCCTCCGTGGTTGGAGACCACGACGCCGTCCATGCCCGCGTCCGCCGCCCGCCGGGCGTCGTCCGGGTGCTGGATGCCCTTGAGCAGGATCGGGCCGTCCCAGTGCTCCCGCAGAAACCCGAGGTCGTCCCAGGTCCGGCTGGGATCGGCGAACATCCCCAAGAAGTGCTGGACCGCCGCGACCGGATCCTCGGCGACGGGCTTGGCCAGCCCGGCCCTGAAAGCCGGGTCGGTGAAGTAGTTGGCGGTGCCCACTCCGTGCAGGAAGGGCAGACAGGCCTGGTCGAGGTCGCGCGGGCGCCAGCCCAGCATCGCGGTGTCCAAGGTGACGATCAGGGCCGAGTGGCCGCTGGCGCGGGCGCGTTGCAGAAAGCTGACGGCCACCTCGCGGTCCTTCGGCCAGTACAGCTGGAACCAGCGCTCCGCGTCGCCCGCCGCCTTCGCGATCTCCTCCATCGGCGTGCTGGAGGCCGACGACGTGGTGAACGGGACGCCCAGAGCCGCCGCCGCGCGAGCCGAGGCGGGCTCCGCGTCCGGGTGCACGACCGACTGCACGCCCACCGGGGCGAGCGCGAGCGGAGCGGGCAGGCGGACGCCGAACAGCTCCGCGGACAGGTCCCGTTCGGCGACGTCGCGCAGCATGCGCGGCACGATCCGCCAGCGGTCCAGCGCCTCGCGGTTGGCCCGCGCGGTGCTCGCGTCCCCGGCGCCGCCCGCCACATAGCCGACCGGGCCGGCCGGCAGCCGGCGCGAGAACAGCTCCTCCAGGCGGGTCAGATCGGTGGGCAGCCGCGGGACGTCGCCGCGCAGCAGCCCGGCGGCGTAGATCTCGTTCGCGTACGCCGACCAACTGGCCTCGGGGCCGGGCGACTTCGGGGTGAGAGGCATCGGGGGCTCCTGGTCGAAGAGATCGGGCTGGGCGGCGGACCGGGCGTTCGCCCTGGAGGACGAGTACCCGCACCGGCGGGCGGCGGGCCCCTGACGGCGTCGAGGGCCGTGGACGAGTGGCTGGTCATGCGCGCCGCTCCCGGATGCTGTGGCGGGTCGCCTTCGCTGTCAAGAGCCCCGAGGAGGAGCAGCCAACGCCCGAGGGGGCGACCAGCCGCCGCCCGCATCGCTGCTCACCGCGGCGTCCGCCGAGCCCGGGCTGGGCTGAGGCGCGCCGACGTGCCCGCGCCCGCCCCGCACCTCAGCCGCGTCAGTCGCCTGCGGGGACCCGCCCCGTCGCCCTCAGCAGCCGCTCCCAGGGATCCCCGCCCTCGGGCAGCCCGAAGACCGCCCCGTACATCCGCGTCAGCGCCTCGACCACCTCGGGAGCGGGACGGTAGCTCCCGCCCGAGGCCGCGGCGGCGTCGTCGTGGTGGACGGCCAGCTCGTTGAGGCCGAACATCATCTGAAGTCCCACCGGAATCGGGCCGAACTGATGAGACATCAGCTCGTCCGGCGCGTCCGCCGCGTCGAGGAAGCGCAGCGCCTGCGTCTGCAGCGCCCGCAGCGGATCGCCGCGGAACTCCCGTACGGCCCGCAGGTTCTGCGCCGACAGCTCGTCCGCCGCGAACGGCGGATCGAGCGCCCCGCGGCGGCTGGCCGCCAGCTGGTCGGCGAAGCGCTGGAAGGTCGCGGCCAGATGCACGGTGAGGTCGGACACGGACCACGGCGGGCAGCGCGTCGGCAGCTGCCACGTCGCCGGATCGCCCGCCTCCGCGAGATACAGCTCCAGCTCGCGGCGGGTCCACTCCAGCGCTTGCGGCCAGGGCGTCGCGGCGGCAGGGTAGGCCTCGACTCTCCGGGGCTTCGACACCGCACACGTCCTTCCTGTCGGATGCGTGCAATGTACACAGCACCGACAGCACACGATGGGCGCCATGCGCACACGGGAACGACGGGGTGAGGCGTGCTCGTACGCGAACTGACCGAGCGGGCCGATCCGCTGCGCCTGCGCAAGGACGTGGAGTTCCTCGCCGACCGGCCGCGCAGCAGGACGCGCGCCCCCGAGGCCATGCGGCGCGCCGAGGCCCATGTGGCGAGCGAGCTGGCCGCGGCGGGCTGGCGGACCGAACGGCAGCCGTTCGACGTACGGTGGCAGCTGGGCGCCACCGACCGCCAGGGCGACCGGGCGCTCTCGTTCAAGCCCCGCCTGCACCGGCGGCTGACCGGCGAGAACCTCCTGGCCGAGCTGCCCGGCGCCGACCCCGACCGCCCCACCGTGGTCGTCGGAGCGCACCTGGACACCGTCGACGGCAGTCCCGGCGCCGACGACAACGCCTCCGGCGTCGCCGCGCTGCTGGAGATCGCCCGTCTCCTCGGCGGGCTGCCGCAGCCGCCGCCGGTCGCCCTGATGGTCTTCGACATGGAGGAGCTGGGGCTGATCGGCTCCCGCGTCGCCGCCCGGCGGCTGCGCCGCACCCGGCGGATCGCCGGCATGGTCTGCCTGGAGTCGGTCGGCTACTTCACCAGCGAGCCCGGCGCCCAGAAGATGCCCGCCGGATTCGGCACGGCGTTCCCCGCCGTGGCCAAGGAGGTCCGCGCGGCCGAGCACCGGGGCGACTTCACCCTGGTGGTGCACCGCCGCTCCACGCAGGACGCGGCCCTGATGTGGCGCCAGGCGGCCCGGGCAACGGAGCCCTCGCTGCCCGCGATCACCCTGCGCGACCCGCGTCCCGACGGCGCGCTGGGCGCGCTCGCCGGTCTGTGCGCGCCGCCGCTCATGCATCTGAGCCGCAGCGACCACGCGTCGTTCTGGAACGCGGGGATCCCGGCCCTGATGCTCACCGGCACCGCGAGCTTCCGCAACCACCGCTACCACCAGCCGAACGACACCCCCGACACCTTGGACTACCCGCGTCTGGCGGCGGTCGCCGTGGCGACCGCCGCCACCGCCGTGGCCTGGCCGGCCCGTTCAGCCGGCTGACCGGGGGCCTGGCGCTACTTCTTCCACCAAGCCCCGGAGGCGTCGCGCAGCGTGTTCGTGCCGCAGTGCACCTCGCCCTGGCCGAGGTGGTAGGTGTACCAGTCGTCCAGGTACGACACCTTCATGCCCGCCCGCGTGTACGCCGCGTTCACGGCGGCGGTGAACACGTCCTTGCCGCCGATGACCGGACCCCACTGCTTGGGCGCGAGATAGCGGTCGCGGCCGAGCACGACCCCGTTCACGGCCCCGGGAACGTACGCGCTGGTCATGACGGCGCCCGGCGCGGCACGGTCGGGCTGCCGCGAGAGCTCCTTCTGCTGCCCGAACTCGCGGATCGCCTCGGGCGCCTCGCCCGCGCCCATCCGCGTCAGCCGGGGCATGGTGTCGCCCCGCTCGCCCTCCTCCGTGCCGCGCGTGTACAGCGCGGGCACCCGCACGACCTCGGCGTCGGCGACGCCCGTCGCGCGCTTGAGCAGCTCCAGGTTCGCCTTGATCTTCTGCGCGGCCATCGTGTTGTCGGCCACCAGCCACTTGGAGGCGAGCGCCTGGTCGATGGTCTCCTTCGGCGCGGGCACGTCCTTGCTGCCCGGCACCGAGAACATCCGCGTCTTGCCGTGGCCGGCCGCCTTCGCGTCGCGCAGCAGCTTCAGGCCGGCTTCGGGGTCGGCGATCGCGATCTTCCAGCCGCGCGGCGTGTCCGCGGGCAGGAACTGCACGAACTCGTCCACGTGCCCCACGTGCAGCCACGAGGTGTCCAGCAGCAGCGGGTCCTGGAAGCCCTGCGACGCCAGCAGCGTCCGCATGGCCTTCGCGGGCTTGGAGCCGACGTCCTTGCGCTCGCCCATGATGATGCGCCCGGCCGGGAAGGACCGGCCGCCGTGGGCGTACGGAGGAATGGTCTCCAGGTTCCCCATCGAGTTGAGGGTCCACTCCTCCGAGTCGCGCACCCCCGACACCTGCACCACGCCGACGCCGTTGCCGCGCAGCTTCTCGAACAGCTCCCGGCCGGCCTCCCGGTCAGCCTGCGCGGAGCGCAGCATCACCCGCATCACCTGCCGACGCCCGCCGGGACCGGCCATGCTCACATAGCCCGGCTCGACGAAGTCCTGCGCCCAGATATCCCCGTACTTGTCGAAGGTCACCAGCGGCTTGGAGATCCCGGCCGACTTCGCCTCGGCAGCGAGGCCCTTGACGAACGCCTGCTGCCGACGCGCCCAGTCGTCCTTGCCCGGCACCTTGGTGACCATCAGCTGCTGAGCGTTCTGCAGATGGTGGTGGGTGAGCAGCGGGGCGGCCCGCAGCGTCACATCGTCGGAGCTGCTCTTGCCGCCGGAGGCCACCGTCAGACGGATCACCGCGCGGCCGTCCCAGACCGCGCGGTCGCGTATGACGTCCGTGGCCTCCACGCCGAACTCCACGCCGGCGCGCAGCTCGGCGGCGGACAGAACGGTCTTGGCCGTGACCGCGGTCCAGCCGCTGGAGCGCTTGACGAAGACCCGGGTCTTCTTGCCCCCGGACACGACCGTCAAGGAGCCCTTCGCCTTGGCGGACAGCTTCGGCATCGGCACGGACCGCACGCGCGCCAGGTCGGCCGCGTCGTCGGCGCCGTTCACCTTCGCGTCGGCCGCGTCGTTGCAGGCGGCGAGCTTGGCGTCCGGCAGCGGCTTGCCGTTCGGGCCCTTGACCGCGCACCGCTTGGTGTCGTCGTCGATGTTGGGGAGGAACACCGCTCCCCGGCCGGCGGACCAGGTGTCCTCGCCTGCGGCGTCGGACGCTCCGGCGACGTCGACCCGCCCGTCCCGGTTCACATCGGCCCGGAGATCGACCGGTAGGCGATCCGCCGCCCACGCCGGTGACACCGGGGCCAGTACGCCCCCGATCACGGTGATGGCCACGGCCGCGCGCCTCGCATGGCTCGTACGCAACATACGTCCCTTTCTGAGGATCGGTTACCGATTGGGTTACCGATCCCGAAGAGGCCGGGGACGAGCGGTGCGTTGCCTGGCGGAGCGGGGATCATCCCGCGGGCTCGGCGGGGTGGTACCGCTGGAGGAGGAGGCCTCAGCCCAGGGCAGGATGGAGAATCATGATTTCTCTGGCATGGGCGACAGGGCGGGGTGAGATGGCCGGGGCGCCCTGCTGACGGAGGGTCACTCTCACGCCGAAGGACGGCACGGTCGGTAGGCCCTGACGGCCGTCAGAGCGCGACGGTCCCCGTGACGGGCGCCGCGGCTAGCGGCTCTCGTACGTCACGCCCGCCACGACCAGGTCCTCCCAGGCCATGCCGACGCTCTTGAAGAGGCGAGGGCGGGAGCGGTCGACCTCGGCCGTGCCTCGCGCGAGGTCCGCGAGGCCGACCAGCGAACCGGCCTTCAGCGCACCGGAGTCGAGGGCCTGGATCACGTCCCCGGCCTCCCGCAGCGCCGCGGCGCGCGCCTCGACGACCACCGTGGAGCGGCGCGCCGTCTCGTCGTCGACCTCCCGGGCGTCCGGCTCATGGGAGCCGACGGCGACGACCGTCGCCTGCGCGGGCAGCGTCGAGCCGTCGAACAGGGGAGTGCGCGCGGTGGTGCAGCACGCCACCAGATCGGCCTGTGCCACCGCGTCCGCCGTGCCCGCCTCCACGCGCACGTCCGCGTGCTCGTACCGCCGGACGAAGTCGGCCAGGCGTGTGCGGTCGCGGCCGACGACCGTGACGTGCCGGATCGGGCGGACGGCGCGCAGCGCCTCGACATGGCTGTGCCCCTGCGGGCCCGTTCCGAAGACGACCAGTCGCTCGGCGTCCGGCTCCGCGAGCAGGTCGGCGGCCGCCGCCGAGACCCCGGCGGTGCGGACCGCGGTCAGCTCGACGCCGTCGAGCACGGCCAGCGGGCTGAGCGTCGCTGCGTCCATCAGCAGATAGCTGCCCTGGACGCGGGGCAGCCCGGCCGCCGGGTTGTCCGGCGCGACCGTGGCGATCTTCACCCCGGCGTAGCGGGCGGAGTGCGAGGGCATCAGCAGCAGTTGGCCGTTCTCGACGGGGACGACGGAACGGGCCGGGTCGGCCTCCGGGTCCAGGCCGTCGCGCAGCGCCCCCTGGAGCGCGGCGACGACGGCCGCCGCGGGCAGCGCCCGACGTACCTCCTCGGCCCCCATCACCGTGATCGCATGCCCGCCCATACGCGCCCTCCTTGCCGGATATGTCCGTGGAGCGTACCGGCCGGGTCGCCCCCTCGGGCCGCGGCGAGGATGTTCCCCAGCGTCCTGCGGGTGCTGAGGTCGTCCCACTCCAGGATGTTCTTGATGATGTAGAGATCGGCGTCGACG
>NZ_JBFAYB010000149.1:0-12935 GCF_040681075.1 Streptomyces sp. NPDC051907
CAGAGCACCACGTCGAAGCTGCCCGGCAGGAAGTGCACGCCGGTCTCCCGGCCGTCCCCCTCGATCAGCCGCACACTGGGCGCGCAGCGCGCTGCCGAGCCCCGGGACCAAAGGACGCGTGGCAATGAGCGGTGCTTCTATTTCTCGCTTCCGTGGCGCGTCCCCTGGGCGCGCGCCCATTGGGCCATACCACTGACGCGCCGCAGGCTACGGCCCGCGTGGGCGCGAAACTCCCCGGCAAACCCGGGTTGACGTGCATATTCGCTGCGTGCACGCGCAATTGACGGATCGTCTGGAAGCCGATACCCCTGAGGTCGACATCCGGCCGCGCAGGCCCCTTCCCTACGCACCGTCACTGGAGGCCGCAGTGCAAGGACTCGCTTCCGCCCGGCCGGCGAACGCCCGTCGCCGGCTGCTGAGGACGGCCGGCGCGGTCGCGTCCGCCGCCCTGTTGCTTCCGCTGGTCTCGGCCAGTCCCTCCGCCACCGCGCCTCGGCCGTCGTCCGAGGCGCTGCAGCAGGACTTCGCCGCCGCGGCGGCCGAGTACCGGGTGCCGCAGAGCGTCCTGCTCGGCGTGTCGTATCTGCAGTCCCGCTGGGACGGGCACGGCGGCGCGGCGAGCGTCACCGGCGGCTACGGCCCGATGCATCTCACCGACGCCCGGACCGCGCTCGCCGAGGCGCCCCATCACTCGCACGGCGGCGAGGATCCGCGCGGCGACGACTCCAGGCCGACCGGCCGCGCCGCCCGCGCGGCCCACGAGCTGCCCGAGCCCGCGCGGCTCCCGGCCAGGCTGCGGACGCTGGAGCGCGCGGCCGAGCTGTCCGGGCTGAGCCCCGAGCGGCTGCGCACCAGCGCCGAGGCGAACGTCCGCGGCGGCGCGGCACTGCTCGCCGACGCCCAGCGGCGACTGGGCCGGCCGCTGAGCCAGCGCCCCGAGGACTGGTACGGGGCGGTGGCTCGGTTCTCCGGCGCGGACGACACGGCGACCGCGAGAACGTACGCCGACGACGTCTTCGACGTGATCCGCACCGGCCAGACGCGCCTCACCGACAGCGGGCAGCGCATCGCGCTGGCCGCCCACCCGGCCGTGGACCCCGACCCGTCGCAGGCGGAGCTGCTCGGGCTGCGCACGGCGGACGCCAGTCGGACGCAGTGCCCGCGGACGGTGGCCTGCGAGTGGATCCCGGCGCCGTACGAGGAGTTCGGCGAGGGGGACTACGGCAACCACGACAAGGCGGACCGGCCGGCGTCGCAGTCGGTGAAGTACATCATCGTCCACGACACCGAGGGCTCCTGGGACACCACCGTGCGGCTGGTGCAGGACCCGACCTATGTGTCCTGGCAGTACACCCTGCGCTCGTCGGACGGGCACGTCGCCCAGCACGTCCCGCTCAAGGACGTCGCCTGGCACGCCGGCAACTGGTACGTGAACTCCAAGTCCGTGGGCCTGGAGCACGAGGGCTTCCTGGTCGCCCCGGACGCCTGGTACACGGAGGCGATGTACCGGAGCTCCGCGCGGCTGGTGAGGTATCTGGCGAAGCGGTACGGCATCCCGCTGGACCGCCGGCACATCCTCGGCCACGACAATGTGCCGGGCACGACCGCGGCGACGGTCCGCGGGATGCACACCGACCCGGGGCCGTACTGGGACTGGGCGCACTACTTCACGCTGCTCGGCGCGCCGTTCACGCCCACCGCGGGTCCGCGCGCGGCCGTGGTGACGATCCGGCCCGCGTACACGCGCCATCAGCCGCTGTACACGGGCTGTCTGAAACCCGGTCAGGCCTGCGCGCCGCACGGCTCCGGCGCGGTGCGGCTGCACACCGCGCCCTCCGCGGACGCGCCGCTGGTCAAGGACGTCGGGCTGCGCCCGGGCGGCGAGGACTCCACCGTCGGCGTGAACGACACGGGCGCCCGCGCCTCGACGGGCCAGCAGTACGCGGTGGCGGGGCGCGAGGGCGACTGGACGGCGATCTGGTACCTAGGGCAGAAGGCGTGGTTCCACAATCCCCGTACCCAGCCGACGGCGGTCCCGGCGCGCGGCGCCCTGATCACCCCGCGCGAGGGCGCGACGGAGGTCCCGGTGTACGGGCGGGCCTATCCGGAGGCCTCCGCGTACCCCGCGGGCGTTCCGGTGCAGGCGATCTCCCCGCTGCCGTACAGGCTCCTGGCGGGCCAGCGGTATGTGGCGGGCAACCGGACGCGGGGCGAGTATCTGTACGCGACGACGTTCGACACGGCCGCTCATGCGGTGGTGCGCGGCAAGGAGGCGTACTACGAGATCCAGTTCGGGCACCGGGTGGCGTTCGTGAAGGCGTCGGACGTGCGGCTGGTGAACGGCCCGGGGGGAGGCCGGTAGAGCCGTCGACGCTCGGGGGCGCCGTCGGTCGCGGGCCCGAGCAGCCTCCCCTGGGCCGGCCCGGAGCCCGCGGCCGGGCTCCGGGCCGGTGGCGCGACCCGTTCGGCTCAGGCGAACTGGCCGGGCTCGTAGCTGCCGGCGGGCTGCTGGACGATGGCGTTTCCGCGGTTGAAGGCGTTGATGATCGCGATCTGGGAGACCAGGGCGGCGAGCTGCTCCTCGTCGTAGTGCTTCGCGGCGTTCGCCCAGACCTCGTCCGTGACCGCGCCGGCGGCGTCGGCGAGGCGGGTGCCCTGCTCCGTCAGCTCCAGCGCGGCGCGCTCGGCCTCGGTGAAGACCGTGGCCTCCCGCCATGCCGCGACCAGGCTCAGGCGCACCGAAGTCTCGCCGGCGGCTGCCGCGTCCTTGGTGTGCATGTCGAGGCAGAAGCCGCACCCGTTGATCTGGCTCGCCCGGATCTTCACCAGCTCCTGCGTCGCGGCCGGCAGCGTCGACTCCGCGACCGCCATGTTCGCCGCGACGAAGTGCTTGAGGACCTTGGCCGCGGTCGGGCTGGCGAACATGTTCAGACGGGCGTTCATGGTGTGCTCCTTCGTGGTCGTCCTTGGCTGTACCCCTGAGACGAGACAGCCCGGCCAGCTGTGACATGGACGGATGCGACCCGCGCCGCCCGGCCGTCGGCGCACGTCAGCCGCCGAGTCCGCCGCCACTTTTTATGTGCTTGTGTGACTACTTGCCGTGGTGCGTGGGCCGTATGGGCGACGGGTAGGGCTGGCCCGTCCATGCCCCGTCCGCGCCCAGCGCGCGGACGCTCACCGAAAGGCCCGTGCGCACATGGCTCAGCCCTTCGTCCTGCCGGACTTCTACGTCCCGTACCCGGCGCGGCTCAATCCCCATGTCGAGGCGGCGCGGCAGCACACCAAGCAGTGGGCGCGCCACATGGGGATGCTGGAGGGGTCCGGCGTCTGGGAGGAGAGCGATCTCGACGCGCACGACTACGCCCTGCTCTGCTCGTACACCCACCCGGACTGCGACGCCGAGGCGCTGTCCCTCGTCACCGACTGGTATGTGTGGGTCTTCTTCTTCGACGACCACTTCCTGGAGATCTTCAAGCGCTCCCAGGACCGCAAGGGCGGCAAGGCGTATCTGGACCGGCTGCCCGCGTTCATGCCGATGGACCTCTCGGCGGGCACGCCCGAGCCGGAGAATCCGGTGGAGGCGGGCCTCGCGGATCTGTGGGCGCGGACCGTGCCCGCCATGTCGCAAGGCTGGCGGGTCCGGTTCGCGCAGGCCACGAGGAACCTTCTGTACGAGTCGATGTGGGAGCTGTCCAACATCGACGAGGGGCGGATCGCCAACCCCGTCGAGTACATCGAGATGCGCCGCAAGGTCGGCGGCGCGCCCTGGTCGGCGGGTCTGGTGGAGTACGCGGCGGGGGCCGAGGTCCCCGGCTCCGTCGCCGGCTCGCGCCCCTTGCGAGTGCTGACCGACGCCTTCGCCGACGGCGTCCACCTCCGCAACGACCTCTTCTCCTACCAGCGCGAGGTCGAGGACGAGGGCGAGCTCAGCAACGGCGTGCTGGTGCTGGAGACGTTCCTGGGCTGCACTACTCAGGAGGCGGCCGAAGCCGTCAACGACCTGCTGACCTCACGGGTCCACCAGTTCGAGAACACCGCGCTCACCGAGGTGCCCGCGCTCTGCCTGGACCAGGGGCTGACGCCGGAAGAGTGCGCGGCGATCGCCGCGTACACGAAGGGGCTTCAGGACTGGCAGTCCGGCGGGCATGAGTGGCATATGCGCTCGAGCCGCTATATGAACAAGGAAGTGGACACCGGGCAGTCGATGGTCGGCGGGGTGCTGGGGACCTCGGCGCTCGACGTCAAGACGCTCTTCGGCCGGCCGGCCGCATCCCGGCTGCGCGGCCTGACCCACACGCCCCGGGAGGTGGGGCCCTCGCTGCTGCCGGACTTCGGCCTTCCGTTCCCGCTGTCCCTCAGCCCGCACCACGAGGACGCCAAGCGCACCTCCGTGGAGTGGTCGGAGCGGATGGGCCTGCTGGGCGACATCTGGGACAAGGAGACCCTGGAGGGCTTCGACCTCGCGCTCTGCTCGGCCGGCCTGGACCCGGACGCCACCGCCGAGGAGCTGGAGCTCAGCGCTCAGTGGCTGACCTGGGGGACGTACGGCGACGACTACTACCCGCTGGTCTTCGGCCGCCCGCGCAATCTGGCCGGCGCGAAGATCTGCACGGACCGGCTGATGGACTGTATGCCGGTCGAGGATCCCGAGGCGGGCGCCGCCGTGGCGGTGAGCCCGATGGAGCGCTCGCTCGCCGACCTGTGGGCGCGCACCGCGGGGCCGATGGAGCCCAAGGAGCGGGCACTGCTGCGCGGCGCGGTGGACCAGATGCTGGAGAGCTGGCTGTGGGAGCTGCACAACCAGGCGCAGCACCGCGTGCCCGACCCGGTCGACTACATCGAGATGCGGCGTGCGACCTTCGGCTCCGAGCTGACGATGCTGCTGTGCCGGCTGCGGGGCGCGCGGGACCTGCCCCCGGAGGTCTACGCGAGCGGAACGATCCGCAGCCTGGAGACGTCGGCGCAGGACTACGGGGCGCTCGTCAACGACGTCTTCTCGTACCAGAAGGAGATCGAGGTCGAGGGCGAGGTGCACAACGGCGTCCTCGTGGTGCAGTCCTTCTTCGACTGCGACTACCCCACCGGCTTCAAGATCGTCGATAATCTGATGCAGGGGCGGCTGCGCCAGTTCCTCCACGTCAAGGAGCACGAACTGCCTCTGCTGTGCGAGGACTTCGGCCTGGACGGGGCGGGCAGGGCGGCGCTCGACGCGTATGTGCGCGAGCTGGAGGACTGGATGGCGGGCGTCTTGCACTGGCACCAGAGCGTGAGCCGCTACCGCAGCGAGGATCTGGAGCGGGGGTCGGCGGTGCCGTGGCGCCTGGGCGGCCCGACGGGACTGGGCACCTCCGCGTCCCGGATCCTCCAGCGGCTGGCTCAGCCCTCGGCGGTCAGGGCGTAGCGGCTGAGGGGCGGCTCGGCGGCCGGCCCCTTCGAGCGGTCAGCCCTGCTGGAACAGCTCCGCCGGCAGCGGCTTGAGCAGTGCGTACAGGTCGTCGGTGATCGGCCGGTCCCAGCTGGCGATGGTGACCAGCACCTGGTCGCTGCGGTCGAACTGGACGCAGGAGATGCGGCTTTCGGAGAGCTTGAGCCGGCGCACGATGAGCAGGTTGTCGCCCTGCATCACCGGCATGTCCTCGCTCTCCACGACCTCCACCGGCTCGTCGTTCTCCAGCGCCAGCAGCAGCTGGGCGACCTCGAAGGGGACCTGGCCCTCTTCGAGGTCGCGGGCCGGGGAGCCCTCCGGGAGATTGCCGATGATCATCGCGGGGCCGCGGCCGCCGAACAGGTCGTAGCGGAGGAAGACCCCCTGGCAGCTGCCGTCGGGGGCGGGAAGCAGGCCGGCGCCGAGATTGCCGGGCCAGTCGCCCGGGTCCATGGCCAGGACGTCGAAGTCCGGGCCCGCGGGAGTGGCGGGGCTGCGGCGGCGGAGGAAGGACATACGGCAATGGTACGTGTCCGCAGGGGTCGGGCCGAGCCGGGGCTCGACGCCTCCGGGGCGCGGCGCGGGCCCGCCTGCGGCCGCCGTCCGGCACCGCGTCGGCGAGGTCCGGTCCGGCTTCCGCCCATCCGGCCGACGCCCTCCGTCGACGCCTGACACGTCAGCGCCCCTTTGCGGGACGCGCACCGCAAGATCAGGAATGACGCCTTGCAAAGCAAGGCCCACCCGGGGACCAACCCCACGATCACCAGACTGTCAGGCGGAAGCTCCTGCGATCCATCCGCACAGGGTCACGCCAGTCGCACGGTCGATCGCCCGTCGCGGCTCAGGCGGGGCTGCGGCGCCCATAGTGGCGGGCGACCCGGGCGCGGTTGCCGCAGGAGGGCTTGCACCACTCCTGGCGCGGATGCTCCTTGAGGAAGTACCGCACACAGCGCGGCGCGTGACAGGCCCGCAGCCGCGCGAGGTCGGGTCCGGCGAGGAACGCGACGGCGGCCCGGGCGAGCGCCGCGCTCAGCGCGTCGGGCAGGCTCGCGGCCTCGGCGGCGCGGTACCCGGCCGTGGGCGCCCCGCCCTCCGGCCAGGCAAGGCACGGCACGACCGGCACGGCGCCCGCCGCCGCGTTCAGCCGCTCCAGCGCCCGGCCGGCGGGCAGCAGCCGCTGCGCGTCGGCCCGGCTGGGCTCGGCGGGCCGCACGGCGCGGGCGAAGAGCGAGCGGACGGCGGCGCGCAGCTCCCGTACGGCGGCGAGGGTCTCTGGGTCCGCGGCGAAGCCCCGGACGCCGGGCACCTGGTCCGCCAGCGCGTCGGCCCGCTCGCGCACCCAGACGGCGAGCCCCTCGACGTCCCCGAGATCGTCGGCGACGCCCCCCTGCCCGTCGTGGCGGATGGTGAGAGCGAGGTCCAGTACGAGCGAGGGTGCGGGAGAGTCAGCGTGCGCGGCCATGGAGGAAACGGTAACCCCGTACGCGGACCCGTCCGTCTCGCCCGGGGCAGCTACCTTGCGGCGCAAGACACTCCCTCACTACCATGCACCGCATGACAGTGGAGCGGGCCGACCCAGGAGACCACCGGCGCAGCCAGCTCCTGCGCGGGGTGCTCGACCTCTGCCTGCTCTCGCTGATCGCGGAACGGCCGCGCTACGGCTACGAGTTCGTGGAGGCGCTGACCGCCGACGGACTCGAGCTGGTCAGCGAGGGCAGCATCTACCCGCTGCTCGCCCGCATGGAGCGGGCGGGGCTCGTCGACTCCTATCGCGCCGCCTCGTCCGCCGGCGGGGCGCCGCGCAAGTACTACCGACTGACCGATGCCGGGCAGGCCGAGCTGAGCGGCGGCCGGGGCGCCTGGCGCGCGTTCGCAGCGGCGGTCGACCGGACGCTGGACATCGGACCCACGGGGGGACCTCCGCCATGACGCACGACCACGTGCTCGCCGTCTGCCGCAGCAACTGGGAGTACCGGGGCGTCGACGACGCCGCCCTGCGGGAGATGTTCGAGGAGCTCTCCGAGCATCTCGCGGACGCCGAGGCGGCCGGGCGCACGCCGAAGGACGTCGTCGGCGACGACGTCACGGCGTTCGCCGCCTCCTGGGCGCGGGCCCGCAGGCCCCTGCCGTACCGGCTGCTGCGCATGGCCGGGCTGATCCCCTTGGCGCTCGGCCTGCTGCTGCTCCTCGGGCACCTGACGCGATGGAGCACCTCCCTCCCCGTGACGCCGAGCCGGATCGCCTTCCTCGGCGCGATCGGCGCGGTCACCGTCGTCTGGGAGCTGCGCCGCGGCAGCCTCGGCTTCCGCAAGGGGTGGGCCCTCGCCTTCGTCGTCGGCCTGCCGGTCGCCCTGCTCGCCGACCGGCTGGCCGGCGACGAACCGCTGTTCGCCGTCCCGGTGTGGGCCGCTCTCCTCCTGCTGCTCCCCGGGCTGCCGTTCGCCTACGCCGACGCCCGCGCCCACCGGGCGGCGGGGCAGTCGGCGGAGCGGGACCAGTCGCTCGTCTGAGGTCCCTCAGGTGAGGTCGAACTCGCCTTCGCGGGCGTTGAGGACGAAGGCCCGCCACTCGGCCGGGGAGAAGATCAGCGACGGACTCTCCGGCTTGCCCCCGTTGCGCATCGCGATGAATCCTTCGACGAAGGCGATCTGGACGTCTCCCGTTCCCTGGCTGCTCGACTGCCAGTCGGCGTTGCTGAGGTCGAGGTCCGGCTTGTCCCAACCCGAAAACATCTGCGTGGTGGTCATGCTCTCGGCCACGTCCGTGCTCCTCCCGGTTCGTCGTCCGGGCCTCAGACTAGCGATCGTCTCCGGCTGCGGACAGGCCACGGAGGAAGGACCGCGGCCCGCCCGCGGCGACGCGCCGGGCGCGTCGGGCGGTGCGCGCGTCAGGTGGCGGGCGGCTCCGCGCCGACCAGCCACATGGAGAAGAACTGGGCCCCGCCCCCGTACGCGTGGCCCAGAGCCCGGCGCGCGCCGTCCACCTGGTGCTCGCCCGCCTGGCCGCGGACCTGGAGCGCCGCCTCGGCGAAGCGGATCATGCCCGACGCGCCGATGGGGTTGGTGGAGAGCACCCCGCCCGACGGGTTCACCGGGAGATCGCCGTCCAGCTCCGTCACGCCGGACTCGGTGAGCTTCCACCCCTCGCCCTCGGCGGCGAAGCCGAGGTTCTCCAGCCACATCGGCTCGTACCAGGAGAAGGGGACGTAGATCTCGGCCGCGTCGATCTCGCGCCGCGGGTCGGCGATGCCCGCCTGCCGGTAGACGTCGGCCGCGCAGTCCTTGCCGGCCTGCGGAGAGACGAAGTCCTTGCCCGCGAACATGGTGGGCTCGCTGCGCATCGCACCGCCGTGCATCCATGCCGGCGGCCGCGGCGAACGGGCCGCGCCCGCACGGTCGGTGAGGACCATCGCGCACGCGCCGTCGGAGGAGGGGCAGGTCTCGGAGTAGCGGATCGGGTCCCAGAGCATCGGGGACGCCTGGACCTTCTCCAGCGTGACGTCGTGCTCGTGGAGGTGGGCGTACGGGTTCTTCAGGGCGTTGCGCCTGTCCTTGTAGGCGACGAGGGAGCCCACCGTGTCCGGCGCGCCGGTGCGGCGCATATACGCCCGCACGTGCGGGGCGAAGAACCCGCCGGCGCCCGCGAGCAGCGGCTGCTGGAACGGGATGGGCAGCGACAGCCCCCACATGGCGTTGGACTCGGACTGCTTCTCGAAGGCCAGCGTGAGGACGGTGGCGTGGACGCGCGAGGCCACCAGGTTGGAGGCGACCAGCGCGGTGGAGCCGCCGACCGATCCTGCGGTGTGCACGCGCAGCATCGGCTTGCCGACCGCGCCGAGCGCGTCCGCCAGATAGAGCTCCGGCATCATCACGCCCTCGAAGAAGTCGGGGGCCTTGCCGATGACGACGGCGTCGACGTCCGCCCAGTCCAGCTCGGCGTCGTCCAGGGCGCGCCGGGCCGCCTCGCGGACCAGTCCGGCGATGGAGACGTCCTGGCGGGCGGCGACGTGCTTGGTCTGTCCGATGCCGACGACGGCCACGGGCTCCTTGCTCATCGGGCGTCTCCTTCCAGGACGGCGACCAGGTTCTGCTGGAGACAGGGGCCGGAGGTGGCGTGGGCGAGCGCCCGGTCGGACTCGCCGCGGTGGATGCGGGCGGCGGCCTCGCCCAGCCGGATCAGGCCGGCGGCCATCACCGGGTTGGCGGCCAGCGCTCCGCCGGAGGGGTTGACCCTCACCCTCTCGTCGAGGTCGAGGGCTCGGCGCAGGATCACCTCCTGGGAGCTGAAGGGCGCGTGCAGCTCGGCGGTGTCCACGGGCCGCTCGAAGGCCCCGGCGCGCTCGGCGGCCAGCCGGGTGGAGGGCGATTCTGCGAGGTCGCGGACGCCGAGGCCGTGGGGTTCGATGCGGTGGTCCATGCCGCGGATCCAGGCGGGGCGCTCGCACAGCTCGCGGGCCCGCTCCCCGGCGGCGAGGATCACGGCCGCCGCGCCGTCGCCGATCGGCGGGCAGTCCCCCCTCCGCAGCGGCTGGACGAGGTACTCCCCGGCCGGGACCTCGCCGGTGAGCTGTGCGTGCGGGTTCGATGCGGCGTCGGCGCGGCTGCGGGAGGCGACGGCGGCCAGGGCCGGCTCGTCGGCGCCGCCCGCGTCGATCAGCGCCTGGGCCTGGAGCGCGGCGAGCGCGACCGAGTCGGGCCAGAGCGGGGCGACGTAGTACGGGTCGAGCTGGCGGGTCAGCACATCGCGCACCTCGCCGGGCGAGGACTTGCCGTACGCGTAGACCAGCGCGGTGTCCGCCTCGCCGGTGAGGATCTTCACCCATGCCTCGTACAGCGCCCACGCACCGTCCATCTCCACATGGGACTCGGAGATCGGGGGCCAGGCGCCCACGCCGTCGAGGGCCATGGTGAAGGAGAACGCCCGCCCGGCGAGGTAGTCGGAGGAGCCCGAGCAGGTGAAGTCGACGTCGCTGGTCCCCAGGCCGGTCTGGTGCAGCACCTCGTGCAGCACCGGCATCAGCATCTCGACCTCGGAGAGCTCGTCGGTGCGCCGCCGTGTGTCGCTCTGAGCGAAGGCGACGACGGCCACATCCCTGGCGTAGCGCATCAGAGCAGCTCCTTGTAGGCGTCGTAGTCGGCGTCGGGCTCGCCGGAGGGCCGGTAGTGATCGGGGTGGCGGGCGCCGTCGGTCCACACCGGCTCGACGCGCAGGCCCATGCGCACCTGGTCGTAGGGGATGTGGCCGATGCGGGCGTGCAGGGCGAGGTCGGCGCCGTCGAGTGCGATGTGCGCGTAGACGTAGGGCACCTCGAGGTCGAGGCTCGCCGGGTGCCGGGACTTGATGTTGACGATGCAGAAGGTGGTCACGGTGCCGCGGGGGCCGACCTCGACCTGCTCGTCGGTGGCGACCCCGCAGGTGGGGCAGGCGCCGCGGGGCGGGACGTAGACCTTGCGGCAGGACGGGCAGCGCTCGCCGACCGAGGTGCGCCCGGCGAGGGCGTTCAGATACGCGGACTGGGCGCGGCCGGGCGAGTAGGTGTAGTCGAGCCGGGCGGGGGCGACGATGCCGGTCACCGCGTCGTCGAAGGCGCCGCGGTGGGGCGCGGGCTCGTGGCTCGCCTCGCTGTCGTACGGCTCGAAGCAGGCGATGTCCGTGATGGCCCCGGTGCGCTCCTCGGCCCAGCGGACGCGGACGCGCATCCCGGTGCGCACGGACTCGGGTCCCGGCGCGTCGAGGACGTGCAGCAGGGCGGTGTCGGCGCCGTCGAGCCGGACCAGCACCCAGGCGAAGGGGGTCGTCAGGGGCTGGTCGCGGCGGGGCGCCGGGTTCCAGGCCCAGGCGGTCACGGCGCCGGTGGCGGCGACCTCCACCAGCTCGCGCAGCTCGGCGGCGGTGGCGGGGTCGTACTCGACGGGCGGGACGAGGACCTTGCCGTCGCCGGTCCGCACGCCGAGCAGGGTCCGCTCGCGCAGGCCGGTCAGGAAGGCGGACTGCACGGGGCCGAGCGAGCGGGTGAACGGGAACTCGACGACCATCGGGGCGCTGAGGACTTCGGACATCGGATGCGTCTCCTTCTCGGGTGTTCTCAGGCCCGCCGGTAGACGGGGGGACGCTTCTCGGCGAAGGCCTTGGCGCCTTCTTTCGCGTCCGCCGTGGCGAAGACGGGCCAGCCGCGCTCGAGTTCGGCCTTCAGCCCGTCGGTCTCGGTCATCTCGGCGCTCTCGTAGACGGACGCCTTGACCGCCTCGACGGCGAGCGGACCGCAGGCGTTGATCTGCTCGGCGATGGCGAGGGCCTTGTCGAGCGCCGTGCCGTCGGGGACGACGTGGCCGACGAGCCCGATGCCCCGGGCCTCCTCGGCGGTGTAGGGGCGGCCGGTGAGCAGCATCTCCAGGGCGTGGGTGCGGGGGATCTGGCGCTGGAGGCGTACGGTCGAGCCGCCGATCGGGAAGAGTCCGCGCCTGACCTCGAAGAGGCCGAAGGTCGCGCCGGCGCCGGCGACGCGGATGTCCGTGCCCTGGAGGATCTCGGCGCCGCCGGCGACGCAGTAGCCCTCGACGGCGGCGATCACCGGTTTGCGGGGGCGGTGGTGGCGGAGCATCGCCTTCCAGTGCAGATCGGGGTCGGCGTCGAGCCGCTCCCGGTAGCGGTCGCCCGCCATCCCGTCGCCCGCGAGGGCCTTGAGGTCCATGCCCGCGCAGAAGTCGCCGCCCGCGCCGGTGAGCACGACCGAGCGGACGGCGTCGTCCGCGTCGGCCTCCAGCCAGCCGTCGTACAGGCCCACCAGCAGCGGCAGCGAGAGGGCGTTCTTCGCCTCCGGCCTGTTCAAGGTGAGCACCAGCGTGGCGCCTTCGCGCCGCACGGTGAGGTGTTCCGTACCACCCATTGCCTGCCTCCCGTCTCAAGACCTAGAACAGGTTGCAGGAGGGCAGGGTCCAGTTCAATAGTTTTCTGACAGCCAGTCAGATTTCTTCTGCGGCCCCCCTTCCCCCTTGCGCCGACCGGCGCTCTAATGACCGCCGAGCCGAAGTTCGCCGGGGTCAGGAGGAGCGGTGGAGTACAACCTTGCCGACCTGTTCGAGTCGGTCGTCGACGTGGTTCCGGGCCGCGAGGCGCTGGTGTACGTCGACCACCCCGGCACGGGCGCGGAGCGCCGCCTCGGCTACGCGGAGCTCGACGCGGCGGCCAACCGCGTCGCCCACCATCTGATCGACTCCGGCCTCGAGCCCGGCGAGCACCTCGGCCTGCACCTCTACAACGGGGTCGAGTATCTGCAGACCGTGCTGGGCTGCCTCAAGGCCCGCATCGTGCCGGTCAACGTCAACTACCGCTATGTGGAGGAGGAGCTGGTCTACCTCTACCGCGACGCCGACCTCGCCGCGCTCGTCTTCGACGCGGAGTTCACCGAGCGCGTCGCGGCGGCGCTGCCCAAGACGGACAGGCTCCGCCATCTGGTGCGGGTCGGCACGGCGCCCAAGGGCGCGCCCGAGCTCGCCGCGGTCCCCTTCGC
>NZ_JBFAYB010000150.1:0-12726 GCF_040681075.1 Streptomyces sp. NPDC051907
CGTGTGGGGGCGCGCCCGGGGGTTTGGGGGCTGCTGTGATGGTGCCCGGCTGCGGCGGGGGGGGGGGCGGCCGCGGCCGGGGCGGGGGGGCGGCGGGGCGCGGCGCCGCCCGGGCAGCCCGCCCCCCCCGCGGGCCGGCCCCGCCGCCCGCCCCCCCCGCGCCGCGAACTGGCCGCCCCAGCCGTCGTCAACGCCGCCGGCGCCTGGGGCGGCCACCTCGCCCGGCTCGCGGGAGCCGAGCTGCCCGTCCTCCCGCGCCGGGGCTTCGTCCTGGTCACCGAGCCCCTGCCGCGCATCGTCCGGCACAAGGTGTACGCCGCCGACTACATCGCCGACGTCGCCAGCGGCTCCGCCGCCCTCCAGTCCTCCCCGGTGGTGGAGGGCACCCCCGCCGGACCGGTCCTCATCGGCGCGACCCGAGAGCGCGTGGGCTTCGACCGGGGCCTGTCCGCCCCCGCGCTGCGCCGGCTCGCCGCCCAGGCGGCCGCGCTCTTCCCCGTCCTGGCGGACGTCCATGTGATGCGTGCGTACCACGGCTTCCGGCCCTACCTCCCCGACCATCTGCCCGCCATCGGCCCCGACCCGCGCGTGCCGGGGCTGTTCCACGCCTGCGGCCACGAGGGCGCGGGCATCGGCCTCGCCCCGGCGACCGGACTGCTGATCGCCGCGGCGCTGCGCGGGGAGCGGCCCGCCGTCGACCTGGGGCCGTTCCGGCCCGAGCGCTTCACGACTCAGCGCCTCGCCGAGGGCGCCGACAGGGAGGGAACAGCGCAGTGAGCAGAACACCGGCATCCTTGGCGCGGTCCGAGCCGGAGCCCGGGTACGAGATCACCTTCGACGGCCGGCCGGTCGCCGCGCTGCCCGGCCAGAGCGTCGCCGCCGCCCTGTGGGCCGCGGGAATCCTCGCCTGGCGCACGACCCGAGACGGCGGCGCCCCGCGCGGCGCCTTCTGCGGCATCGGGGTCTGCTACGACTGCCTCGCCACCGTCAACGGCCGCCCCAACCAACGCGCGTGCCTGGTCCCGGCCCGCCCCGGCGACGCGGTCACCACGCAGAAGGGCACAGGCCATGACGACCTCGCGGTCTGAGCGGTCGGAGCGGTCTGAGCCGTCCGATCGGTCAGTGCCGTCGGAGCGGTCTGAGTCGGCCGAGCGATCCGTGCCGTCCGTGCCGTCCGAGCGGCCTGGGTCGGCTGATCCCGCCGGCATGGCCGCCCCCGCCGGCGTGGCCGACCTGGCCGTCGTCGGCGCCGGCCCGGCCGGACTCGCCGCCGCCGTGACCGCCGCGGGCCTCGGGCTCCGTGTGACGCTGCTCGACGCGGGGGAGCGGCCCGGCGGCCAGTACTACCGGCATCCCGCCCCCGGCCTGCGCGCCAAGCGTCCCCAGGCCTTGCACCACGGGTGGCGGGAGTTCGCCGACCGGGAGCGAAGGCTCCGTGCGTACGAGACGGCGGGCCGCGTCCGGTATCTGCCCGGGCACCATGTCTGGACGGTGCTCCCCGACCCCGACCCCGACCCCGACCCGGACCGTCACCCGGACCCGGACCCGGACCCGGACCCTCACCCGGACCCGGACCCTCACCCGGACCCGGAGGCCGGACTGGGCGAGGACCGGCGGATCTGGCGGCTGCACGCCGTGGCGGGCCCCGACGAGCTCGCCGTCGCGGTCCGGGCCCGTGCGGTGCTGCTCGCCACCGGAGCCTACGAGCGCCAACTCCCCTTCCCCGGCTGGACCCTGCCGGGCGTGGTGAGCGCCGGAGGCGCACAGGCCATGCTCAAGTCCGCCCTGGTGCTGCCCGGTCGACGGATCGTCGTCGCCGGCAGCGGCCCGCTGCTGCTCGCCGTAGCCGGATCGCTCGCGTCCGCGGGCGCGAAGGTCCCGGCGGTCGTCGAGGCCGCCGCCTACACCGCGTACGCACCGCACGCACAGGTCCTGCTGCGCAACCCGGGCAAGCTCGCCGACGGCGCGGTGCACGGGAGCGCGTTGCTGCGGCACGGCGCACGGCTGCTCGCCCGGCACGCCGTCACCGCGGCCCACGGCGACCGCCGGGTGGAGGCGGTCACCGTCGCTCGGCTCGACCGCGACTGGCGGCCCCTGCCCGGAACCGGCCGCACCATCCCCTGCGACGCGCTGGCCGTGGGCCACGGGCTCGTTCCTCAGCTGGAGCTCGCCACCGGGCTCGGCTGCGCGACTCGCCCGGGGGCCGACGAAACCGTCGCCCTGGAGCTCGACGACGAGCAGCGCACGTCCGTGCCCGGCGTCTGGTCGGCGGGGGAGACCGGCGGGGTCGGCGGCGCGGAACTCGCCCTCGCCGAAGGCGAGCTGGCCGCCCTGTCCATCGTGTCCGCCCTGCGCGGCGTCCCGCCGCCCGGGCGCACGGCGGCGGCGCTCGCCCGCCGCCGCGACCGGCTGCGCGCCTTCGCCGAGGTGATGGGCGCCGCCCACCGCCCCGGGCCGGGCTGGACGCGGTGGCTGGACGACGCCACGCACGTGTGCCGCTGCGAGGAGGTGCCGGCCGGGCTGATCAGAGAGGCCGTCGACGCGCTCGGGGCGCGGGACGCCCGTACCGTCAAGCTGCTGACCCGCGCCGGGATGGGCTGGTGCCAGGGCCGGATGTGCGGCCCCGCCGTGGCCGGCCTGGCGGGCGCGGAGGCCGCGGCGGACCGCCGGCCCCTGTCCTGCCCGGTGCCGCTGCGTCACCTGGCCGCGCTCCCCGACCCGGACGACGACGGCCCCGCCGATCCCTGAGCTTCGACTCTGACGCTCCATCAACAGGGTGCGAGAGACAGCCGCGCGACCCTTGTGGCCGCACTTCACCCCTCAGTAAAATGTCACACCTCACACTAGGAGTCCCCATGGCACTCGCACCTCGTACGCGCCCCTGGCACGGCATCATGGTCGCCACCGCCCTGCCTCTGCGTGATGATCTCTCCGTCGACCACGACGCCTACGCCGAGCACGTCGCCTGGCTCATCGCCAACGGCTGCGACGGCGTGGTGCCCAACGGCTCCCTCGGCGAGTACCAGGCCCTCACCGACGACGAGCGGGCCCGCGTCGTCCGCACCGCCGTCGAGGCCGCGGGCGACGGGGCCCGGGTGATGCCCGGCGTGTCCGCCTACAGCAGCGTCCAGGCCCGCCGCTTCGCCGACGAGGCCGCCGAGGCGGGCGCCGGATCCGTTCTGGTGCTGCCGCCCAACTCCTACCGCGCCGACGAGCGGGCCGTCCTCGCCCACTTCGCCGAGGTCGCCCGCAGCGGCCTGCCCGTCGTCGCGTACAACAACCCGCACGACACCAAGGTGGACCTCGCCCCCGCCCTGCTCGCGCGACTGCACCACGAGGGCAGCATCGTCGCCGTCAAGGAGTTCAGCGGCGACGTCCGCCGCGCGTACGAGATCGCCGAGCTAGCCCCTTCCCTCGACCTCCTGATCGGCGCCGACGACGTCCTCCTCGAACTGGCCCTGGCCGGCGCGGTCGGCTGGATCGCGGGATACCCCAACGCCCTGCCCGCCACCTGCGCCGACCTCTACCACGCGGCGGTCGCCAAGGACGTAGAGACGGCCCTGCCCCTGTACGCGTCCCTGCACTCGCTGCTGCGCTGGGACAGCAGGACCGAGTTCGTCCAGGCCATCAAACTCTCCATGGACCTGGCGGGCCGCCGGGGCGGACCGTGCCGTCCGCCGCGCCTGCCGCTGGACGCCCGGCAGGAGGCCGCGGTGCGCGCCGCCACCGAGAAGGCGCTCGCCGAGGGACACAGGTAGGAAGCAGGCCGCACGGCCGCACCAGGCTACGGACCCAACGCCGTGAACAAGCAGCACACAGAAGGAGAGAGGGGAACCGTGCGCACCCGCCACGTCTACCACGCCGTCGACTCGCACACCGAGGGCATGCCCACCCGGGTCGTCACCGGCGGCCTCGGCGTCATCCCGGGCGCCACCATGGCCGAGCGCCGACTGCACTTCATCGAGCATCTCGACCACGTCCGCACGCTGCTCATGTACGAGCCGCGCGGCCACTCCGCCATGAGCGGCGCGATCCTCCAGCCGCCCACGCGGCCCGACGCCGACTTCGGCGTCCTGTACGTCGAGGTGTCCGGCCTGCTCCCCATGTGCGGCCACGGCACCATCGGCGTCGCCACCGTCCTGGTCGAGACCGGCATGGTGCCCGTCGTCGAGCCGGTCACCACGGTCCGGCTCGACACGCCGGCGGGGCTGGTGAGCGTCGACGTGCGGGTCGAGGACGGCGCCGCGACGTCCGTCACGCTCACCAACGTGCCGTCCTTCTGCGTCGCCTTGGACCGCAAGACCGAGGTGCCCGGCTACGGCGCCGTCACCTACGACCTGGCCTACGGCGGCAACTTCTACGCCTTCGTCTCCCTCGACGCCCTCGGCCTGCCCTTCGACCGCGCCCGCAAGGACGACCTCCTCGCCGCCGGGCTCGCCGTCATGGACGCCGTCAACGCGACCGACCGCCCTGTGCACCCGGAGAACCCCGACATCGGCGGCGTCAAGCACGTCTACCTCGCGGCCCCGGGCTCGGACGCCGTGCACTCACGGCACGCGATGGCCATCCACCCGGGCTGGTTCGACCGCTCGCCCTGCGGCACCGGCACCAGCGCCAGAATGGCCCAGCTGCACGCCCGGGGCGAACTCCCCGTCGGCCGCGACTTCGTCAACGAGTCCTTCATCGGCACGCGCTTCACCGGCCGGCTCGTCGGCGAGACCACGGTCGGCGCCCTGCCCGCGGTCGTCCCCACCGTCACCGGCCGCGCCTGGATCACCGGCACCGCCCAGTACTTCCTGGATCCCTCCGACCCGTTCCCCGGAGGCTTCCTCATGTGACGCCACCAGCAGCGTGACGCGAACGGCCGTGCCGTGCACGGCAGGTGACCAGCGCCTGGGCCGTTGAAACGTGACATTGTACGCTGGCACCCCGCGTCATCTCGGAGGACAAGCCATGGGCGACCTGAAGCAGCGCAACCTGATCACGGCCCAGGAACGCCTGCGCGACCAGGTCGCCCACGCGCTGCGCGCCGCCCTCGTCGCCGGCGAGCTGCGCCCCGGCAGCGTCTACTCCGCCCCCGGCCTCGCCGCCGACTTCGGCATCTCGGCCACCCCGGTGCGCGAGGCCATGCTCGACCTCGCCCGCGAAGGCCTGGTCGAGCCGGTGCGCAACAAGGGCTTCAGGATCACCGAGGTCAGCGAGCGCGACCTCGACCAGTACACCGAGCTGCGCGCGCTGATCGAGGTGCCCACGGTCGGCAGGGTCGTCCGCACCGCCACCGCGGAGCAGTTGGAGGAACTGCGCCCGATCGCCGAGGAGATCGTGGCCCAGGCCCGGGACCACAACCTCATCGGCTATCTGGACGCGGACCGCCGCTTCCACCTCGGACTGCTCGCGCTGGCGGGCAACGACCGTCTCGTCGAGACCGTCGGGGACCTGCGCAAGCGCTCCCGTCTCTACGGCCTCACCCGGCTCGACGAGCGCGGTCAGCTGATCTCGTCGGCCGAGGAGCATCTGGAGCTGCTGGACCTGATGCTGACCGGCGACGACGCCGCCGCGGAGGCCTGCATGGCCCGCCATCTGGGCCACGTACGCTCGCTGTGGGCCAAGGCCCGCGACGAGCCGGTGGAACCGCGCCCCCAGCGCACCCTCGGAGGCGGCGTCGGCGTCATCGGCCGGCAGGCTCGCTGAGAGCTGAGAGCTGAGAGCTGAGAGCTGAGACTCGGCCGAGCCTCACCACTTCGGCTTGCGCACATGGGCGTAGACGAAGGGGCCCGGCGGATGGTCCTCGAAGTGGAGGTGCGGGCCCGTGACGTTGCCGGTCGAGCCGACCTTGCCGAGCCGCTGTCCCGCCTTGACCCGCTGTCCCGTGGCGACGCCCCGCGAGGACAGATGGCAGTACACGTACACACGGCCGTTGTCGCCCTGGAGGCCGATCCAGCTGCCGTACGCGCCGCCCCTGTTGTTCGACCACTGGATCGAGCCGCTGCGGACGGCGACCACCGGGGTGCCCGACGCCGAGGCGTAGTCCTCACCGGTGTGATAGCCGGCGGCGTACCGTGCGTTCTGGATGCCGTAGCGGTAGGTGACGCGGTGCCCGGGCACCGGGGAGCCGACCTTCGCCGACCCAGCCGGCGCGGCGGCGGCGCGGACGGTGAACCCGCAGCGCTCGCCGAGCTTCTTGAGCGACTCCAGGCCCGGAAGGCCGTCCGCCTGCGCGCCGGAGAAGCCGAGCTGGCGCTGCCACTTGGCGTACGCCTTCCTCGTGAGCTCGCCGTAGACCCCGGGGCCCGAGCTGAAGTCGAGCCCCACCGCCTCGGCCAGAGCCTTCTGCACGATCAGGACGCTGGCGTTGTTCGCGCCGGGGAACAGATCCGCAATGCTGACGACCTTGGACATGGTCCCTATCCCTTCGAGGGCCCTGGTTCAGTACCCGCACGGCCCTCGGTTCGGGTCGAACTGGCAGACACGGCCCGCTAGGTTCGTACCGTCGCGGTACACGCCGTAGCGGACCATGACGTAATTCATGGAGGCGCAGATATTGGCGACGCCGTCGTAGATGCCCTCCGACGTGCCCGGCTGGTGGTACGAGGAGAACGTCGGCGGGATGACCTGCATGAGCCCGCGGGAGCAGTTGCGCGGATGGCCGTCGCTCTGCCGGGGGCCGGTCGCGTTGCTGTCCCAGCTGTTCACCGCGTTGAAGCGGTACGAGGACTCGCGCCCGGCGGCGACCATGATGCCGGGCACCCAGTGCTTCTCCGGGACGCCGAGGACGCGGCAGGCCTCCTTGGCCGCCGCCGTGGTGCTGCCGTCCTCGACGCGGTCGAACTTCACGCTCGACAGCGGGATCGCCACATGGCTCCCGGCCGTGCCGCCCGTCGGCGGGCGGCCGTCGAAGAAGCCCAGCCCGCGCACGGCGAAGTTCTGACGTCGGCCCAGCTCGGTGAGCGAGAAGCGGCCGAACACGCCGTCCGCGTCGGAGCCGGTGAGACCGAGCTTGCGCTGGAACGCGGCCACCGCTCCCTGCGTACGCGGACCGAACGTCCCCGGCGCGGACGCGTAGTCGAGCCCCACCTCCGTCGCCAGCGCGCCCTGGACGATCCGTACGGAGGTGTTCCGCGCGCCGAAGACGACCTCCGACGCCTTCACCGAGACGTCGCCGCGCGGCAGCACCGGACCGGGCCAGCGCCATGACTCGACGGGGGCGCCGCCACGGGGGTCGTCCGGGTCGGCTGTGGGGGGACAGCCGTTCTCGAAGACGGGAGCGAAGTACCCGAGGATGTCGGGTCCGTGCCGGTCGGGGCTGCGGGAGAACACGCCGTAGCCCTGGTCTGCGCCGGCCGAGCCCTGGGCGTCCTGGGGAGAGACGTCGCCGCCCTTGGTGTAGACGTGCGTCTCGTCGAAGCCGACCACGACGCTGGTGCGCCCGTTGCGGGAGAGGCTCGTCCACGCTCCGACGGACGGATACTGCGACCACTGGTCGCGGGTCCTCGCCCAATCGACGGCGACGGAGGCGTCGCTGACCTTGGGGACGAGGTGCTCGAGGCCGACGTCGGCGTACATGTCCCAGTTGAACATCACGCACCATGGCTCGCCGTCACGCTCGAACTGGGAGCGGTTGTTGATGTCCTCGTCGGGCCCGTTCGTGTCGTACAGGCCCTCGGGAACCCGCTGGATGTGATCGACCAGGGTCCGCCATTGAGATGCTGCCATCGCCACCACATCTTCCGACGACGTGGGATATCAGGCCCCGAGAGGACGCGCGGTCGCAGGCGCCGGTGCAGATGTGCGGGCGCACTGCTGCCAGAAGCTCCATCACACCACTTCCAGGGAATCAGCTACACCCTGTGATCGCCACTGGAGGGAGCTGTGCCGGCGCCCCCGGCGCCCGGCCGGATCGGGTCGTCGCCCCGGCCGACGACGGCGCGCAGGTCCGGTGCCTGCGCGCCGTCTCGTCCAAGGCCGCCCAGTCAGGCGGCGCTTCGGCTACGTGCCGCAGAACTCGGCTTCGAACACGTCCTGGTAGAGCCGGCCGTCCTCCAGCCAGTCGCCGTTGAGCTGGAAGGCCAGGCTGTGCCGGCCGTCGGCGGTGGTGGCCGCGCTGGTCAGGGAGCCCCAGACGATGCCGTCGTGGCCGTACACCTTCTCGCCGCACGTCAGGGTGCGGACGATCAGGCCGAGACCGTAGTCGAAGAAAGAGCCCGTCGGCACCGTCGTGAGCAGCTCCTTCTGCTGGGCGGGCGGGAGCAGGGCGCCCTTCATCAGGGCGCTGTAGAAGCGGTTGAGGTCTCCGGTGGTGCTGATGACCTCGCCGGTGGCGCCTGACCACGACGGGTTGTACTCGGTGGCGTCGTAGATCTCGGGGCCGGGGTTCGGCGCGTACAGCTTCGAGTAGCCGATCGGGTGCGGAGCCGGCATCGTCGGGTCGACGCCCGGGAACGTCGTATGCGTCAGGCGCAGCCGGTCGACGATGCGCTTCTCGGCCTCCTTCGCGTACGGGCTGCCGGTGACCTTCTCGATGATCATGCCGGCGAGCACGAAGTTGGTGTTGGAGTAGTTCCAGCCCTTGCCCGGCTCGAAGTCGGGCTTGTACTTGAGGGCCATGTCGACGATCTGCTGCGGCGTCCGAGTCTCGTAGCGGTGGGCCAGGAAGCCCGGGCCGTTCATGTACTCCCGCCACTCGGGGGTCGACACCGAGTCGGGCACGCCGCTCGTCTGGTTGAGCAGCTGACGGACCGTGATCTTGCTGCCGTCGTTGCCGTTGCCCTGTACGACGCCGGGGAGCCAGCGCTCGACCGAGTCGTCCAGGCTCAGCCGCTTCTCGGCCTCCAGTTGGAGCAGGACCACGGCGACGAAGGACTTGGTGATGCTGCCGGCGCGGATGCGGTCGTCGGCCGTGCGCCCCCGCTGCTTGTCGGTGTCGGCGAATCCAGCCGAGCCGAACCAGCGCCCCGCCCGGGTCGAGGCCTCGGCGGCGACGCCGGGCATTCCGCCCTTGGTGTGGAGGGCGTCAACGGCGCGCTGTGTGGCGGAATGCGACCCGGTGTCAGGGGATTCCGCGGCGACGGCGGCGCCGACGGGCTGGGCGAAAGCGATGACGGCGGCGATCGTCGCCGCCGTGCGGCTGAGCAGAGTTCCGGATTTCCGTAACGGGCGCTTGGACACGGCTATTCCTTCCCAAGGAAGAGGACCGGCCGCGAGGCGGGTCCTCGAGAAAGGGCGAGTCTAAACACCAAGATCCACTTGGGTCCGGGGATTTTCCGGCGACCGCTGCACAGCCCGTCGCCCGTCGCCGATTCCCAGAGCCTCGTCGATAGGGCCAAGAGAAACGGAACGCATTCCTCAATAGGCGCTGAGCTGGGGAGTCATGCGCAATTGGGCGAGGCTGAGTGGTGTGGGAAGTCGTCGGCAAACGGTTTTCCTTTCCAGGAACTCCCGTCAGTTGGGCCGTTTTGAGGCGCATTCTGGCCGAAGAAGACTGCCGTCCAGCCTCAGACCGGGAGCAGCCGGGCGATCAACGAGCTCAGCTGCTGGGCATTGCGGCAGGGGTGCATCTCCACGACGGACGCGTACTCCAGCGCCGCGGAGTCGCCGGTCGGCCACAGGGAGGTCTGCTCGGGGTTGAGCCAGTAGATCCGGCGGGCCCGCCGGGCGATCTGCTCCAGGGCGGGCAGGTTCGGGTCGCTCATGTTCGTACGGGCGTCGCCCAGGACGAAGACCGCGGTGCGCGGGCCGACCGCGTCGGCGTACCGCTCGGCGAACTCGCCCAGCGCCGCGCCGTAGTCGCTGTGCTCGTGCCAGCCGGTCACCGTCGCCTCGGCGAGGATCCGCTCGCCGAGGCCCGCCGGGTCCGCCCTCCCCTGCGCGATCAAGTCGGTCACCTCGTCGACGCGGTTGACGAAGGCGAAGACGCGGACCTTGCTGAACTGGTCGTGCAGCGCCTGCACCAGCAGCATCGTGAAGTTCGCGAAGCCCGCCACCGAACCGGAGACGTCGCACAGCAGCACGAGCTCAGGGCGGGCCGGCCGGCGCCGTCGCAGGACGGGCCGCACCGGCACGCCGCCCGTCGACAGCGAGCCGCGCAGGGTCCGGCGCAGGTCGATCCGCCCGCGCGCGGCGCGCCGCCGCCGGGCCGCAATGCGGGTCGCCAGCTTGCGCGCGAGCGGCTGGACCGCGCGGCGCAGCTCTTCGAGCTGGGCGCGGCCCACGAGGAGGAAGTCGACGCGGTCCGCGCTCGTCGCGACCGCGCGGCGTGCGATCCGGTCCGTGCCACGACGCTCGGCGACCCTGCGGCGCGCCTCGGTGCGCACGCGCGCCCGGAAGCCCTCGATACGGCGGCGGATCTCGTCGTCGTCGAGCCGGTCGGTGAACGCGCCCCCGTCCGAGCCCTCCCGGATCGCCGCCCGCACCCGCGCCAGCAGCGTCTGCGGCCGCAGCCGCTCGAGCGTCTGGTACGCCGACCAGCCGTCCCCGGCCGGGGCGCCGCCGAACCCGCCCAGGCCGTCCACCGCCTCGCCCGCCAACTGGCCCAGCAGCGCCTGGTCGTCGGCGGCCAGAGCGGCGATCAGCCGCTCGCGCAGCGCGGCCGTGTCGGCGTCCTGCCACGGCGATCGGCGGACGCCCTCGGGCGCGCCGACGCCGAGCGGAAAGTACAGGTCGAAGACCGGATCGAAGACGGCCCGCTGGCCCTCGTGGTGGAGGAGCGTGGCGGCCAGGCCCTCCCGCATCCGCTCCCGGTCGGCCAGCCCCAGTGCCACAAGCGCGTGCGCGGCGTCCACCGTCTCGCCCGGCCCGATCCGCAGGCCGTGCGACCGCAGCGCCTGGACGAGACCGCTGAGCCGGTCCCCGACGCCGGCCGGCGGCGCGTTCACACGGCGTCCAGATCGAGCTTGGCCGACGCCTTCAGGACGTCGTCCTGGTGCTTGAGGATTACGCCGAGGCTGTCGCGCACGACCCGCTCGTCCAGGGCGTTCGCGCCGAGAGCGAGCAGCGTACGGGCCCAGTCGACGGTCTCCGCGACCGACGGCGCCTTGCGCAGGTCCATCGCGCGCAGGGCCCCGACCACCCGGACCACGGACGCGGCGAGGGCCTCGTCCAGACCCGGCGCCTTCAGCCGCACGATGCGGCGCTCCAACTCCTCGTCGGGGTAGCCGATATGGAGGAACAGACAGCGGCGGCGCAGCGCCTCGGACAGCTCCCGGCTCGCGTTCGAGGTCAGGACGGTGAACGGGCGGCGCGTCGCCGTGATCGTGCCGAGCTCGGGCACCGTGATCTGGAAGTCGCTCAGGACCTCCAGGAGAAGGCCCTCGACCTCGACGTCCGCCTTGTCGGTCTCGTCGATCAGCAGGACTGTCGGCTCCTCGCCCCGTATCGCGGTGAGGAGGGGGCGGGAGAGCAGGAACTCCTCGCTGAAGATGTCCGTGCGCGTCTCGTCCCATGACGCGTCGCGGCCCGCGGTGATCCGCAGCAGCTGCTTGGCGTGGTTCCACTCGTACAGCGCGCGTGCCTCGTCGACGCCTTCGTAGCACTGCAGCCGGACCAGGCGCGCGTCGGCGACCGCGGCGACGGCCTTGGCCAGCTCCGTCTTGCCGACGCCTGCCGGGCCCTCGACCAGGAGCGGCTTGCCCAGGCGGTCGGCGAGGAAGACGGTCGTGGCGACGGCCGGGGAGGCCAGGTATCCGGTCTCGGCGAGACGTGCGGACACGTCGTCCACGGAGGTGAAGTACCCGGTCGTCATAGGGCGTTCTCCCGGCTCTGGGTGCGCGCGATGGGCTGGCCGTCGTACTCGATCACCTCCCCGGGCCGGTCCACAACGGGGAGGAGGGTGTTTGCGTCGAACGTCACGGTGCGGACGGCGCCCGGCCGTGCCGGCGGGCGCTCGCCCGCGGCTCCGGTCCGGCGTGGGCCTGGAGGTCAGATGCGCCAGCCGCGGATGCGGTCGGCTGCCTGGTAGACGTTCGCCTTGCCGGATCGCACCTCGCGCACCAGGTCGACCATCGCGCCGTACGGGGGGTCGACGCCCTCGCCGGCGGCGTGCATATAGGCGGCGGCGACCTGGCAGGCGTACAGGCTGTTGCGGTAGGGCAGCGGCTGGAGCCGCACCAGGGTGTGGAGCAGGGCCGCGGCGCGCCAGGCCGGGTCGGGCTCGGCGGCGGCGGGGCGCGGGATGCGGGTCTTGTGGCGGGCGACGGCGGCGACGAGGGCGGAGTAGTCGGCGACGCTGACGTCCTCCGGGACGGCCTGCTCCTGGACGTCCAGAAGCCAGGGGACGTCGATGTAGAGGACCATCAGGCGGCTTCGGCTCCCTGCCGGCGGTCGGCCGGGGGGATCTCGTCGGGGAACGCCTCGTCGAACTCGGCACGGTGCGCCTCGCCCCAGGAGACGGCGTAGCGGACGAACTGGAGGCGCTGCTGCTCGCGCAGCGGAAGGTCGTGGACGTACTGCTTCAGCGACTTTCCCTCGGCGGCCGCGGCGGCGCGGACCGCTTCGAGCTCCTCGTCGGTGAAGGTGATGTTCAGGGACGGCATACCGTGATGGTACCAAGTAGGTACCTGACCGGCCAGACGTGCCGAGGGCGGGAGGGGAGCCGGCCCGAGGGCGCGAGCGAGGGGCCCGGCCGGGCCTGCCGTCCGACTGCCGGGTTAGGTCTTCCGGCATAGGGGTACTCGGCTCGGCAGCCGGCGATGCGACCGCCCGGCCCGCGAGCCGGTGGGGCGGTCGGCGGAC
>NZ_JBFAYB010000151.1:0-12482 GCF_040681075.1 Streptomyces sp. NPDC051907
AGTAACGGTTCCTGCCGGCGGCCTGTGGGCGCCACACCCCGCGGGTAGGGTGATGTGCATAGGCCCCCCAACCCCCCCACCGCCCCCACCCCCCCCGCCCGCCGCAGGCGTCGCCTCCGCGCTGCCCCGGCGCTCGGCGCCGCTGTCGCGCTGGCGGCGCTGACGGCCTGCGCGTCGGAGACCGGGGCTCGGGACAGGGGCGTCGCGCCCAGCCTGTCGCCGCCGATCAGCGCGGTGCCGCTGTGGCCCGAGCACGCCCCGCCGCCCCAGCCGTCCGCGGGCGCCCCCAGCCCCACGTATCAGCGGTATCTGCCCGTCGACGAAGTCTCCGTGCCGGCGGGCGGACTCAAGGACGTGCCGGTCAAGGAGCTGCTCCAGAAGGACCCCAATGCGCCGAAGCTGGTCCTGGCGGTGCTCGAGGGCTGCCCGGGCGCGCAATGCGGACTGCGCAAGCCCGTCTACCGGGACCTGTCGGGCGACGGCCGGGACGAGCTGATCGTGGCGGTGGACGAGCCGAAGGCCGAGCTGACGCTGATCCAGGTCTACTCCGCCTTCGGCGCCACGGTGCGGCCGGTGCTGATGAGCATCGGCCGGCTCGGGCTCACCGGCGAGACGTTCGGCTACGAGCTGGTGCTCTCCTCGACGGGCGAGGACGGCCAGTTCACCACCCGCTACCGGTGGAACGGCGCGGAGTTGACCCGCATCAGGGACGAGGAGCCGGCCCCGTCGACGCCGCCGGACGGCCCGACCCCCGTACCCACGCCGTCGATGCAGCCGCCGACCAGCACGAGGACTCCCGAATGACACCTCTCTTCCCCTCCTCCGGCGCGGTCTCGGCGGACGACGCTCATCTGCTGCTCGTCGAGGACGACGAGGTGATCCGCAACACCGTCCGCATGCTTCTCGAGCGCTATGGCTACACCGTGTCCACCGCGGGCGACGGTCTGACCGGCCTGGAGATATTCCGGGAGACCAACCCCGACCTCCTGCTGCTGGACGTCATGCTGCCCGAGCTCGACGGGATCGGGCTGTGCCGCAGGGTCCGCGAACTGAGCCTGGCGCCGATCCTGATGATGTCCGCGCGCGGCGACAGCCTCGACGTCGTGTCCGGCCTCGAGGCCGGCGCCGACGACTATGTCGTCAAGCCCTGCGAGAGCGCGGTGCTGGTCGCGCGCATCCGCTCGCTACTGCGCCGCGCCTCGTTCACGCCCACCGCGGAGGCGGGCCGCGAACCCGCGGACGGGGACGCGGGGGACGGCGCCCTGTCGTTCGGCGACCTGACCATCGACACCCTGGGCATGGAGGTTCGGCGCGCGGGCGAGGAGCTGGCCCTGACGCCGACCGAGCTGCGGATGCTCCTGGAGTTCGCCGCCTCGCCCGGCGTCGTGCTGGAGCGGCGGACGCTGCTCAGCCGGGTGTGGGACCACGCCTGGCACGGCGACACCCGGGTCGTCGACCTCCATGTGCAGCGCCTGCGGGCGAAGATAGGCGCCGAACGGATCGAGACGGTCCGCGGCTTCGGCTACAAGCTGCGGCGCTGAGCATGGGTTTGAGCTGGCGGATCGCCGCCCTGGTGGCCGCGGCCACCTGTGCCGTCGCCGTGGCGGTCGGCGTGCTGGTGCACCACGCCTCGCGCGATCGCGAGCTGTCGCAGGCGCGCGACGCCGCGAGCACCACCCTCGACCGGGCCGGCGTCACCTATACCCGCACGGGAGCGGTGCAGGGCTCGGGCGCCGCGCTGGACGCGCCCGGGCTGCCGGACGACCTGCGCGCCCTGGTGGCGAGCGGCCATCAGGGCACCGAGTTCGTCGAGTCCGAAGCCGGCGGCGGGGGTCCCGCCATGTGGGCCGCGCGGCCTGCCGGGGACCGGGTGCTGTCCGTGCGCGTCGACATGAGCACCACCATGCGGGACATCAGCGCGCTCGACACGAACATCGTCCTGGCCGGTCTGGTCGCGACCGGGGTGGCGCTGCCTCTCAGCGTGCTGACCGCCGGGCGGATGAGCCGTCGGCTGCGCAAGGCCGCCGGCACGGCCCGGCGGATCGCGGCAGGCGATCTGGACGCCCGGATCTCGCCCGCGGCCCGCCCGCAGGACGAGATCGCCGACATCTCCCTCGCCGTGGACACGATGGCGGGCGCGCTGCAGGAGAAGCTCCGCCGCGAGCAGCGCTTCACCGCGGATGTGGCGCATGAGCTCCGTACGCCGCTGATGGGGCTGGTGACCGCCGCCGAGCTGCTTCCCCCGGAGGACGAGGCGGCGGGGTACGTGCACAACCGCGTGCGCGTCTTGAGCAGGCTGGTCGAGGAGCTGCTGGAGATCTCCCGGCTCGACGCCGGGGCCGAGTTGGCGGATCTGTCGCCGTGTCCGCTGGACCAGCTGGCCGAGGACGTCCTGGCGCGCACCGGTCTGACGGCGAACCTCGTCACCGGCGACGCGGACGAGGCGGGCGAGGCGGGCGAGGCGCGTAAGTCGACCCCGGTGGTGTGGACGGACTCGCGCCGGATGGAGCGCATCCTCACCAACCTCGTCGGCAACGCCCACCGCCATGGCAGCGCTCCGGTCGTGGTGACGGTGGCGGCGGACGGCAGGACCGTGACGGTGCGGGACCACGGCAGCGGCTTCCCCGCCTCGCTGCTCGAGGACGGCCCGCAGCGCTTCCGCACCGGCGCCCGCGAGCGCGGCACCGGCCATGGGCTCGGGCTGACCATCGCGCTGGGCCACGCCGAAGTCATCGGCGCGGCGCTGGAGTTCGCCAACGCCCCGGACGGGGGCGCGGTCGCCGTCGTACGGCTCCCGGAGAACGCCTGCGAACGCCACGCCCGAGGCGAGACGCCGATACACGGCTGATACATCTCCGAGGGGCAGCCGAGGCCTTCCTTTGGGTTTACGAAGATCTTCGCCGCTGAGGATGGCGGCATGCGTATCAGGCGTAGTCCGGACCGGACGGTGGAGCAGCAGTGGACCGGCGAGGTCGGCGGGCCCAGAGCGCTCAGAGGGGCCGATGACGCAGACGGCGCCGACGCGACCGGCGCGGCTCTCGCCGCCGACGACGGCGAGAGCGCGGACACGTCAGCCGTCGACGCCGAGGGCCCGGGCGCCGGGCGACCGCGGCACAGGCACGGCCGCGGGAAGGCGAAAGACGGCAGTCCACAGGACCGTTCACAGAGCCGTCCACGAGGACGCGTCCGCCGCTTCGTCACCTGGCGGAAGCTGCTCCTCCTGTTCCTCTCCCTGTGCGCGCTGCTGACCGGGGGCTTCGTCTTCCTCTATCTCGCCATCGACATCCCCAAGGCCAACAGCCTGGCGAAGGCGCAGAGCAACGTCTACCTCTACAGCGACGGCTCGCGACTGGCCCGGACCGGTGAGATCAACCGCGAGACCGTGCCGCTGAGCCGGGTGCCCGTGAACGTGCGGAACGCGTTCGTCGCCGCGGAGAACAAGGACTTCTACAGCGACTCCGGCGTCTCCCTGTCGGGCACGGCCCGCGGCATCGCCAGCACCCTGACAGGCGGGGGCAAGCAGGGCGGTTCGACGATCACCCAGCAGTACGTCAAGAACTACTACCTCAGCCAGGAGCAGACGGTCTCGCGGAAGGTGAAGGAGCTGATCATCTCCCTCAAGGTGGACCGGCACAACACCAAGGACGACATCCTCGCGGGCTACCTCAACAGCAGCTTCTACGGACGGCAGGCGTACGGAGTCCAGGCCGCGGCACGCGCGTACTACAGGAAGGAGGTCGAGAAGCTGACCGTCGAGGAGGGCGCGTACCTCGCGGCGGTGCTGCAGGCCCCCAGCCAGTACGACTGGACCGCCGCGTCCCCCGCCGGCAAGCGGCTGGTGGTGCAGCGCTGGGGCTATGTGCTGGACAACATGGTCGAGGTGGGCTGGCTGGACGAGGCCGCCCGGCAGAAGATGCGGTTCCCCGAGCCGGTGGAGCCCAAGCCGTCCGCGGACCTCGCGGGACAGGCGGGCTATCTGGTCGACGCCGCCCGGCGCGAGCTGATCGCCTCGGGAGTCAGCGAGCAGGAGCTGGCGGGCGGCGGGTGGCGCATCACCTTGAACATCGACCCTCAGCAGCAGAAGGCGCTGGAGCGCGCGGTCACCGCGGACCTCGACTCCGCGCAGCAGGAGTCGGCGACGGACCAGGCGAAGCCGGACGCCGATCGGCAGGCGGGCGCGGTGTCGGTGGACCCGAGGAACGGCCGCGTTCTGGCCCTCTATGGCGGCCGCGACTACTTCAAGCACTACCTCAACAACGCGACGCGCTCCGACTACCAGGCCGGAAGGACCTTCGAGCCGGTCGCGTACGCCGCCGAGCTGGAGGCCAAGAGGGACGAGGAGAGGGCCGACCTGGCCCAGACGAGGCGTACGGCACGGGCGTTGGGGATGGATGCCGAGCCTGTCGGGTTCGCGTCCGAGGAGGCGGTGTCGCTGGGGCTGATGGGCGCGAGCCCGATGGAGATGGCCGGGGTGTACGCCTCCTTCAACAACGAGGGCAGGAAGATCACGCCGTCGATCGTGAAGTCCGCGCAGCGCGACGGCACGGGCTCGCAGCTGCCCGGCGCGGTGGCCGGCCAGGCCATCGCCGCCGACACCGCGGAGCTGGTGACGTCGGTCCTGGGCAACGGCCGCAACGGCTTCTTCGGCGGAGCCTCCGTCGGGGGCTTCGGCCGGGGCATCGCGTACCGCCCCGGGGCGTTCGACGGGGAGGGAGCGCCGGTCACCGGCACGTCGGGGCCCTCCGACGACGGGAAGGCGGACTGGTTCGTCGGGGGCAACGCGAAAATGATCACCTCCATCGGCATCTTCGGCGAGGACGCCAAGACGCGGAAACAGGTCGCGCTCCAGGGCAAGGGGCAGGCGCGCGCCCTGAAGATCTGGGCGAACTACAGCGACGGCGCCCTCCTGGGCCGCGATGGCACGTCCGTGGAGAAGCCCGGCCCCTCCGCGACGTCCCCTTCGTTCCCCTGAGGCCCTTTCGATCCCCCCTGAGGCCCTGGCTCATCGAGCCCGCAGCGCCTCCAGCATCCGCGACAGGGCGGCCCTGGCGTCGGCGAGATCGTTCGGACTCTCCGAACCCGCCAGCCACAGGGCCGCCTCGTTCATGGCCCCCGACAGCAGATGGGTCAGCGGCGCGACCGGCTGCGGGGCGATGGCGCCGGATTCGATCAGCCCGCTGATCGCCTGGGCCAGATGACGGGCGGACGCCTCCTCGTCCAGCGCACGCCATTCGCTCCAGCCGAGCACCGCCGGCCCGTCGACGAGCATGATCCGCTGGACTTCCGGGTCGGTGCTCGCGGTGAGGAACGCCTGGCACCCCGCGGTGAACTGCGCCCAGGGGTCGTCCTCGGCGTCGGCGGTCGTCGCGACGGTCCGGCCGACCTCCTGCTGCACCTCTTCCAGCACGGCCCTGAAGAGGTCGGTCTTGCTGCCGAAGTGGTGGTAGAGCGCGCCTTTGGTGACCCCGGCGGCGGCGACGATCTCCGACAGCCCCACCGCGCCGTACCCCTTGCTCGCGAAGAGGCGTCTACTCTCGCGCAGAAGGGTCCGCCGGGTCTGCTCCCGCTGTTGCGCCCTGGCGCCGTTCGTCATCGGGCTGCCACCGCCCCTCCCTTTGACATACCGCTGGTATGTCAATTATCGTCATTGACATACCGATGGTACGCGAAGGAGCCTCGCATGAAACTGACCAGCTTCTATCCCGTCGTCTGCACCTCCCGGATCCAGGAGTCGCGCGCCTTCTACACCGAACTGCTCGGCTTCGAGCCCACCTTCGAGGCCGACTGGTACGTCAGCCTGCGGCGACCGGGGCCGCTTCCGTACGAGCTGGCGCTGCTCGACCACAGCCACCCGACGCTGCCGGAGGCGTACCGCACCCCCGTGCAGGGGCTGCTGCTCAACTTCGAGGTGGAGGACGTGGACGCGGAGTGGGACCGCCTCGTGGTCCAGGGGGGTCTGCGGCCCGAACTGGAGCTGCGCAGCGAGGACTTCGGGCAGCGGCACTTCATCGTGGCCGACCCGAACGGCGTGCTCATCGACGTCATCACGCCTATAGAGCCCGCCGACTCGTTCGCGGAGCAGTACACCGGAGCGTGAGGCGGCGGCACGCCCGACGACGAGCCCCGGTCCTCAGTCCACCTGAAGGACGGCGAGGGTGTTGCCCGCAGGGTCCTTGAACCACGCGATGGCCGGGCCCTCGGCCCGGGAGACGCCCTTGTCGTCCTGCTCGAACTGGGGGTACCGCTCGAAGGTCACCCCGCGCGCGGCCAGCCCCTCCACCGCCTGATCGATGTCGGGGACGGGGAAGTTCAACACGGTATAGGTCGCCGGGACATGGTCCCCCTTGGGATAGACCAGGATCTGGGCGCCGCCCTCGATGTGCAGCGTCAGCAGGCCCATAGCGGTGTCCTCCGTCACCCGCACGCCGAGCGTCTGGCCGTAGAACTCCTTCGCCCGGCCCAGATCGTCGACCGCGAAGCTGCTGAACGCCTTGGTGTTCTCGAACATGACCGATCCCCTTCCGCCGCCCGCCGTCCGGCGAGCGCTAGGAGTATTCACAGGGACCCGGCGCCCGCCCCGGGACGCCTCGGGGATTCCCCCCGATGGCCGCAGGCCAGACCCGCCCGCCGCTCGCCCGAGGAGCCGCACACCCACAGCAACCGATCTCGTCGTATTGACGATATCTAGCGGCGCCCGCTATCGTCGACGTGACGAGAAGGGGGAGGCTGCCATGGCCGACATCATCAGGCGCTGGGGCTGGCGCCATCTGCGCTCCGCGCCCACCGCGCATATACGCCACTACAAGCGGGGCCGACTCGTCCACGACGGGCCCGGGTTGAGCTTCTGGTTCCGGGCGTTGACCGCCGCACTGTCCGAAGTGCCGGTCGACGACCGGGAGTTGACCATGGCCTTCCACGCCCGCACCGCCGACTTCCAGGACGTCACGGTGCAGGCGACGGTGACGTACCGGATCAGTGAGCCGGCCACGGCCGCCGCCCGGCTGGACTTCTCCGTCGACCCGGACACCGGCGTCTGGCGCGCCGCCCCGCTGGAGCAGCTCTCGACCCTGCTCACCGAGACCGCCCAGCAGCACGCGCTCGACGTCCTGGCCCGCACCCCGCTGGCCGACGCGCTGGCGAACGGCGTCGCGTCGGTACGGGAGCGGATCTCCGGCGGTCTGGCGGCCGAGCCCCGGCTGTCCGCGACCGGCATCGCCGTCGAGGCCGTGCGCGTGGTCGCCATCCGGCCCGAGCCCGAGGTCGAGCGCGCGCTGCGCACGCCCGCGCGGGAGCAGATCCAGCAGGAGGCCGACCGGGCGACGTACGAGCGGCGCGCCGTGGCCGTCGAGCGCGAACGCGCCATCGCCGAGAACGAGCTCGCCAGCCGGATCGAACTGGCCCGCCGCGAAGAGCAGTTGGTCGACCAGCAGGGAGTCAACGCCCGCCGCGAGGCTGAGGAGAGCGCCGCAGCGGACGCCGTGCGCGCCGAGGCGGAGGCCAAGCGCACGGTACGCCTCGCCCGCGCCGAGGCCGAGGCCGCACGCGAGGTCGGCGAGGCCCGGGCGCAGGCGCAGGCCGCCTGGCTGCGGGTGCACGCCGAGGTGGACGCCGCCACGCTGCACGCGCTGGCCGTCGCCCGGCTCGCCGAGAACCTGCCGCGCGTGGACAGCATCACGCTCACGCCGGACGTGCTGACCGGGCTGCTCGCCAAGCTCGGCCAGGGCGGCGGGGACCGGCCGTGAGCCTCGCCCCGCGCGCGGTGCTGGTGCACCGCACCAGCGAGTACGAGGAGCTGCTCGCCCGCCACGGCACGCACGGGCAGGCCGAGTTCTTCCTCGCCTCGCGCGGGCGCGGCATCGAGGACGTGGCACGGCGGCACCACCGGACGCGCCAGGCGCTCGCCGACGTCGCGGCGGCGGTGCCGCTCTCCTGGCGGCAGTCCCGGGTGGAGCGGACGGACCTCGACCGGTTCCTGTTCGCCCCGGAGGACGTGGTGATCGTCGTGGGCCAGGACGGGCTGGTCGCCAACACCGCCAAGTATCTGTCGGGCCAGCCCGTCGTGGGGATCGACACGGACCCGGGCCGCAATCCCGGCGTCCTCGTGCGCCACCGCGCCGAGGACGCCCGCCGGCTGCTGCCGAGCGCCCTCTCCCCCACGGCCTCGGTCGACGAGCTCACCATGGTCGAGGCCGTGGCCGACGACACCCAGCGGCTGCTCGCGCTGAACGAGATCTACGTCGGCCGATCGAGCCATCAGACCGCGCGCTACCGCCTAGGCCCGGACGCCGAGCCGGCCCGCGCCGAGGCGCAGGCGTCGTCGGGGGTCCTGGTCGGCACGGGCACGGGCGCCACGGGCTGGCTGCGCTCGCTGTGGCAGGAGCGCGGCAGCGCGGTGGCTCTCCCCGGCCCTGCCGACCCGAGGCTCGTCTGGTTCGTACGCGAGGCCTGGCCCTCCCCCGCCACCGGCACCTCGCTGGTGGCGGGGGTACTGGGGCGGTCCGAGGGCCTCCGGCTCGTCGTCGAGTCCGACAGGCTGGTCGCCCTCGGCGACGGGATCGAGAGCGACGCGCTGGAGCTGACGTGGGGCCAGTCGGTCAGCATCGGGATGGCGGACACCTCGCTGCGCCTGCTCCACTGACGGAATCGGCGGGCGGGCGGCTCGGCTTGCACGGGAGTCGAGCGGTCGGTCGGGCAGTCAGGTCGGTCGGCCAGGTCGGGCAACCAGGTCTTCCGGTCGTCCGGTCAGGTCGGCCGGTTCGGCCATCGGTCAGCGGGTCGGGTCAGCCGGTCAGGTCGTCCGCCAGCAGATCCATCAGCAGCCCGTCGTGCCAGGTCCCGTCCGCGCCGCGCTCGTAGGCGCGCAGCACGCCGACGGGACGGAAGCCGACCTTCGCGTAGCACCGGATGGCCGCGGTGTTGTCCGCGGCCGGGTCGATGACGAGCCGGTGGTGCCCGCGGTCGGCGATCAGATGCCTGGCCAGCGTCCGTACGGCGTCGGCGCCCAGCCCCTGCCCGTGCACCGCCGGATCGAGGTAGACGTCGATGTTCGCGTGACGGTAGTCCGGATCGGTCTCCTCGTCCCACTGGATGGCGCCGGCCGTGCGCCCGTCGACCTCGATCACCAGGACCGAGACGTCCGGCTCGTGGAGGCTCTCGACGACTTCAGCCGTCAAGTCCTCGCCGCCGCGCCACCGTTCGTACACCTCGGGCTTCGCCCGGATCGCGGCCAGCGCAGGAACGTCGTCGTCCGTCGCCGGACGCAGCGCCACACGGTCGCCGTACAGAGTGCTCTCCATGACCGCCAACGCTAGTACCCGCCACGCGCCACGCGGGTGCGCGGTCCGGACGCCGGTCGGCCCGAAGGCGCCCCTGCCTTCGGGCCGACCCGGCCCCGGCCTGCAACGGAGCGTTCAACGCCCCGCAAAGAAAGGCCCATCCACGAACGTCTTGTCGATCAAGGGAGCTACCTTCCCGGCGTGAAACTGACTCTGAAGACCCAGGAGAACCCGCGCTCCGGCGCCGGCCGTCGTGCGCTGATCCGCGCGGCCCTCGCCGGCGGCGCCGCGACAGCCGGGGGTCTCGCCCTCGGCGCGTCCCCGGCGGCCGCCGCGCCGCGCGTCGCGCGGGCCGACTCCCGCCCCACCACCGCCTCCCAAGCCCTGCGCGAGCTGTCCGCGGGCAACCGGCGCTGGCGGTCGTACCACCAGCAGCACCCGCACGAGACGCCGTCCGTGCGGCAGGCGCTGGCGTCCCAACAGCATCCCTTCGCCGTGGTCCTGGGGTGCGTCGACTCCCGTGTGCCGCCGGAGCTGGTCTTCGACCAGGGCCTGGGCGATCTGCTGACCGTGCGCTCGGCCGGCCAGGTGCTGGACGAGGCCGTCCTCGGCAGCGTCGCGTTCGGCGTGCTGGAGCTGGCGATACCGCTGATCGTCGTCCTCGGGCACCAGTCCTGCGGGGCCGTGTCCGCGGCCGTCCACGCCGACGAGACCGGCGAGGAACTGCCCGCGCACCTGCAGTACCTGGCGGATCAGATACGTCCGGCGATAGACCGCGGCCAGACGGGGACCGCCCGTATCGACTCCACCGTCAGCCGCAATGTCGGCCTGGTCCGCGGCCGGATCGCGGCGGAGCCCGAGCTGGCGTCCCGGATCGCCGACGGCAGGCTGACCGTCGTGGGCGCCCGCTACGAACTGGGCTCGCAGCTCGTCCACATGCTCGACTGACGCCTCCCGCGCCCCTGGGCCGGGATGTCGTCGGCGTCCCGGCCTCGGCGCCCGTGCGCACGCCTCCCGAAAATAGTAGCCATGTACATAGTATCTATGTACTCTATCTTCATGAGCGCAGCACACACGGGCCCGACGCCCGGATTCCTGGTCTGGCGACTGTCGATGAAGTGGCGGACGGCCGTCGACCGCGCGGTCGCGCCGCTGGGCCTGACCCACGCGCAGTACTCGCTGCTGGGATCGCTGCTCGGCATGCAGAGGAGCGGACTGCGGCCCAGCCAGCGCCAGCTCGCGGACCACACCGGCCTCGAGCCGCTCTACGTCTCGAAGCTGGCTCGCACGCTGGAGGCCGCCGGCCTCGTCGAGCGCGTCCCCGACCCCGCCGACACGCGGGCGGTGCAGCTCTCGCTCACCGACGAGGGGAGCGCGGTCACCCGCCGCGCGGTGGCCGTGGTCCAGCAGCTGATGGACCGACTGCTCGCGCCGCTGGGCGGCCTGGAGGGCTCGCGCGCCCAGGAGTTCGCACGCGAGTTGACCACTCTGCTCGACGTGCCGCTCGACGCGTCGCTGGAAGGACTCGAAGCACTGGACACCCAGGAAGCGCTGAACGCACAGGAAGCACCCGAAGCAACCGCATCGCCCGACACCTCTTCCAAGGAGTAGCCATGTCCACTGCCACACCCTCCGTCAACGGCCAGATCGTCGGCCTCGCCCACTACGCCTCGCGTGCCGTCCTGGAGCGGCGCGTGCTGGCCGGTCTCAAGGTGACGTTCCAGCAGTCGGTCGCGCTCAACGCCGTCGACCAGAGCGGCGGCGACACCGAGCGCGCCGCGATCGTCGACCGGATGACCAGCACCCTGAAGATCGACGACTCCGACGCGCTGGCGTCGATCGACGGGCTGATCGCCGCCGGACTGCTGGAGGTCCTGCCCGGCGAAGAGCCCCGTGTAGGACTCACCGAGGCCGGCAAGTCGGTCAACGGCCAGATTCGCGCCGCCGTTCCCCAGATCAGCGCGCAGCTGTACGCAGGCTTCTCGGCCGAAGAGCTCGCGGTGGCCGGCCGAGTCCTGACCACGGTCACGGCCCGGGCCAACGCCGAGCTGGACAAGCTCTGATCAGCCCGACGACGCCGGCGGTCCCGACGGCTCGGACCCGCCCGCCGCCGCAGGGCGGCCAGCCCGAGCCGCAGGCGGCGCGTCGGCGATCACCCGGCAGAGCGGCCGATCGTAAAGTGATCGACATGGACAGTGAACCGAACAGACACATCACTTTCGAACGACTGCACAACTTCCGTGACGTGGGCGGCTATCGCACCCGCGACGGCCGCACCCTCCGATGGGGCCGCCTCTACCGGTCCGACTCGCTCGCCAAGCTCCACGGCGACGACTGGGACCGGTTCCAGGCGCTCGGCATCCGTACGGTGATCGACCTCCGCTACCCCTGGGAGATCGACGCGAAGGGACGGGTTCCGGCGAGCGAGGGCCTGGAGTACGTCAACCTCAGCATCGAGCACCGCCCTTACGACCAGGCGGAGATCTCTCCGGACGTCGATCCGTGGCGTTTTCTGGCCGACCGGTTCGCCGAGGTCGCGCTCGACGGCGCGAAGGAGCTGCGCCAGGCGCTCGAGTTGATCGCCTCGGACAGCGGCCCGCTGGTCTTCCACTGCGCTTCCGGCAAGGACCGCACCGGGCTGCTCGCCGCGCTCGTACTGTCCCTGGTGGGCGTCGACGAGGAGGACGTCGTGGCCGATTTCGCGCTGACCGAGCTGGCCACCGAGCGTCTGGTCGCGGACTGGCACACGGCCAACCCCGACCGGACGTTGAAGTGGCCCAGCTACGGCCGCGCCCCGGCCGAGGTCATGCGGCTGGTCCTCGCCGACCTGACCACGGAGTACGGCTCGGTGCACGGGTACGCGACCGGGCGCCTCGGCGTCGACGACGCGCTGATATCCGAGCTGCGGGAACGGATCCTCGAGGACTGAGGGCCAACGCCCCAGCCGCGCGGACGCGACTGCCCTGAGGGCGGCGCTCCTCCGTGGACGCGTCGCCGATCGGCCTGACGCGATCAGAACCGGACACCCGCGACCGCGGCCCGAACAGTGGCGATCGACGCATAACGGCGGGCGCCCCGGGCCGCGAGGCCGGGCGGCCGGGGTGGGGGGGGGGGGGGGCGGCGGGGGGGGGGCCGGGCCCCGGGGGGGCCGGGGGGGGGGGGGCGGGCGCGGGGGGGGGGGGGGGGGGGCCGCCCCCCCCCCCCCCC
>NZ_JBFAYB010000152.1:0-12293 GCF_040681075.1 Streptomyces sp. NPDC051907
ATCGCCGACACCGGCTGCTTGATCCCCAGATTCACCACGTTGTAGCCGTTGTTGGACAAGATGATGTCCACCAGGTTCTTGCCGATGTCGTGCACATCGCCGCGGACCGTCGCCAGCACGATCGTGCCCTTGCCCTCCGCGTCCGACTTCTCCATGTGCGGCTCGAGGTAGGCGACCGCGTTCTTCATCACCTCGGCCGACTGGAGCACGAACGGCAGCTGCATCTGGCCGGAGCCGAACAGCTCGCCCACGACCTTCATCCCCTCCAGGAGGGTGTCGTTGACGATCGCGAGGGCCGGTCGGGTCTGGAGGGCCTCGGCGAGGTCGTCGTTCAGGCCGTTCTTCTCGCCGTCGATGATGCGGCGCTGGAGCCGCTCGTCCAGCGGCAGCGCGAGCAGCTCCTCGGCCTTGCCCGCCTTCATCGACTTCATGTTGACGCCCTCGAACAGCTCCATGAGCTTCTGGAGGGGGTCGTAGCCCTCGGCGCGGCGGTCGTAGACCAGGTCCAGGGCGACCTTGACCTGCTCCTCCTCCAGCCGGGCGATCGGCAGGATCTTCGAGGCGTGCACGATCGCCGAGTCCAGACCGGCCTTGACGCACTCGTCCAGGAACACCGAGTTCAGCACCACTCGGGCGGCCGGGTTGAGGCCGAAGGAGATGTTGGAGAGGCCCAGCGTGGTCTGCACGTCGGGGTGGCGGCGCTTGAGCTCGCGGATCGCCTCGATGGTGGCGATGCCGTCCTTGCGGGACTCCTCCTGGCCCGTGCAGATGGTGAAGGTCAGGGTGTCGATGAGGATGTCGGACTCGAGGATGCCCCAGTTGCCGGTCAGATCGTCGATGAGCCGTTCGGCGATGGCGACCTTCGCCTCGACGGTGCGGGCCTGGCCCTCCTCGTCGATGGTCAGGGCGATGAGGGCGGCGCCGTGCTCCTGGGCCAGTCGGGTGACCTTGGCGAAGCGGGACTCGGGGCCGTCGCCGTCCTCGTAGTTGACGGAGTTGATGACGGCCCGGCCGCCGAGCTTCTCCAGCCCCGCCTGGAGGACGTCCACCTCGGTCGAGTCCAGCACGATCGGCAGGGTCGAGGCGGTGGCGAAGCGGCCGGCCAGCTCCTCCATGTCGGCGACGCCGTCGCGACCCACGTAGTCGACGCACAGGTCGAGCATGTGCGCGCCCTCGCGGATCTGGTCGCGGGCCATCTCCACGCAGTCGTCCCAGCGGGCGTCCAGCATGGCCTCGCGGAACTTCTTCGAGCCGTTGGCGTTGGTGCGCTCGCCGATCGCCATGTAGGCGGTGTCCTGACGGAACGGCACGGTCTGGTAGAGGGAGGCCGCGCCGGGCTCGGGCCGGGGCTCGCGCGTCGTCGGGGCGAGGTCGCGGACGCGCTCCACGACCTGGCGCAGGTGCTCGGGGGTCGTGCCGCAGCAGCCGCCGACCAGGGACAGGCCGTACTCCCGTACGAACGTCTCCTGGGCGTCGGCGAGCTCGGTCGCGCTCAGCGGGTAGTGCGCGCCGTTCTTGCCCAGCACCGGCAGTCCCGCGTTGGGCATGCAGGAGAGCGGGATGCGGGAGTGCCGGGCGAGGTAGCGCAGGTGCTCGCTCATCTCGGCCGGGCCGGTGGCGCAGTTCAGGCCGATCATGTCGATGCCCAGCGGCTCCAGCGCGGTCAGCGCCGCGCCGATCTCCGAGCCCAGCAGCATGGTGCCGGTCGTCTCGACCGTCACCGAGCAGATGACGGGGAGGTTCGCGCCGGTCGCGTCCAGCGCACGGCGGGCGCCGAGGATCGCGGCCTTGGTCTGGAGGAGGTCCTGGGTGGTCTCCACGAGCAGCGCGTCCGCGCCGCCCGCGATCATGCCCTCGGCGTTCTGCTGGAAGGCGTCGCGCAGCGTGGTGTACGGGGCGTGGCCGAGGGTCGGCAGCTTGGTGCCGGGGCCCATGGAGCCGAGCACCCAGCGCTGCTGTCCGGTCGAGGCCGTGAACTCGTCGGCGACCTCGCGGGCGATCCGCGCGCCGGACTCGGAGAGCTCGAAGACCCGCTCGGGGATGTCGTACTCGGCGAGCGCGGCGAAGTTCGCGCCGAAGGTGTTCGTCTCCACGCAGTCGACGCCGACGCCGAAGTAGGCCGAATGGACGGATCGGACGATGTCCGGCCGGGTCACGTTGAGGATCTCGTTGCAGCCCTCGAGGTTCTCGAAGTCCTCGAGTGTGGGGTCCTGGGCCTGGAGCATCGTGCCCATCGCGCCGTCTGCGACGACGACGCGGGTGGCGAGCGCCTCGCGGAGGGCGTCGATTCGGGTCCGGCTGTCAGCGGAGGGGGTCGGCGACGAGGCCATGGATGTGCTCCCTGGGATGCGACGGCTGTCGGCTTTGCGGCTTCCGGTGGAAGGCGCACGGGGTCAGAGTAGCCGGGCGGCCCGCCCAAGGGAGTGGGTGTCCCACGGGGCGGACGGCATCATGTACCCATTCTTGTCGTCGCCACTCAGGAATCGCTTTCGGCCAGGAAGTACGCACTCTGCGGTGACCAAGGTCGGCATGGACCGATAGTGTTCAGCATTGTCGAACCGCAGTGGAGAAGGGCCGATCCGATGGCGAAGAACATCCAGTCACTGGAGCGGGCTGCTGCGATGCTCCGGCTGCTCGCCGGCGGGGAGCGCCGGCTGGGCCTGTCGGACATCGCCTCCTCGCTGGAGCTCGCGAAGGGCACCGCCCACGGCATCCTGCGCACCCTGCAGGCCGAGGGCTTCGTCGAGCAGGACCCGGCGTCCGGGCGCTATCAGCTCGGCGCCGAGCTGCTCCGCCTCGGCAACAGCTATCTCGACGTCCACGAGCTCCGCGCCCGCGCGCTCGTGTGGACCGACGACCTGGCCCGCTCCAGCGGCGAGAGCGTCCACCTGGGCGTTCTGCACCAGCGGGGCGTGCTGGTCATCCACCACGTCTTCCGCCCCGACGACAGCCGCCAGGTCCTGGAGGTGGGGGCGATGCAGCCGCTGCACTCCACCGCCCTGGGCAAGGTGCTCTCCGCGTACGACCCGGTGGCGCACAGCGAGGTGATCGAGATCGAGCGCGAGGGCTTCACCCCGCGCACGGTCACGGGGCTTGCCGACTTCGAGGCCGTCCTGGACCACACCCGTGCGCGCGGCTGGGCGGCCGACGTGGAGGAGACCTGGGAGGGCGTGGCCTCGGTCGCCGCCCCCATCCACGACCGCCGCAGGATGCCGGTGGGCGCCGTCGCCATCACGGGCGCGGTAGAGCGGGTCTGCAACGCGGGCGAGCTGCGATCCGAGCTGGTCGCAGCAGTGCGGGACTGCGCCAGGGCGGTCTCCCGGGACTTGGGCGCCGGCCGATTCTGAGGCGATTGCCGCCCTGTCCGGCCGAGCAATTTTGTACGATTTGCCGGATCATCGGTAACGATCCGACTTTCAGCCACCGAACCCTTGACGCCACGTTTACCCGGGGGCAAAACTTCCGTTCACCGGTCGACATTGTCGAACACCTACCGGCAATACGCGTTAGAGTGTGGCAATGCCAAGGGCCGGGCAACGCCCTCACCTGAGGGCGCGAACCACCCGGAGGGACCCGGACGGTTCGCCTTCCCCTGGACGAAGGACAAAGGAGTCGCGGGTGTCCAGCTCCGACATCTTCATCGGCGAGATCATTGGTACCGCCGTACTCATCCTGCTCGGTGGCGGCGTCGTCGCCGCCGTCGTACTCAAGCGCTCCAAGGCGCAGAACGCCGGCTGGCTGGCGATCACATTCGGATGGGGATTCGCGGTCATGACCGCGGTCTACATGACCGGCACACTTTCCGGCGCCCATCTGAACCCGGCCGTCACCGTCGGTATCGCGATCAAGGACAGCGACTGGAGCAACGTTCCGGTCTACTTCGCGGGCCAGATGCTCGGCGCCATGCTCGGCGCCTTCCTGGTCTGGATCACCTACTACGGACAGTTCGACGCGCACCTCAAGGACCCGGAGATCATCGCCTCGCCTCCGCACGAGGAGGGCATGGTCAGCGAGGAGGCCGCGCCGAAGGCCGGTCCGGTTCTCGGTGTCTTCTCCACCGGGCCCGAGGTCCGCGTGGTGTGGCAGAACCTGGTCACCGAGATCATCGGCACGGTCGTGCTGGTGCTCGCGGTCCTGACGCAGGGCCTGAACAACGAGGGCAACGGCCTCGGCGTGCTCGGCGCGCTGATCACCGCGTTCGTCGTCGTCGGCATCGGCCTCTCGCTGGGCGGCCCGACCGGCTACGCGATCAACCCGGCCCGTGACCTCGGTCCGCGCATCGTGCACGCCCTGCTGCCGCTGCCGAACAAGGGCGGCTCCGACTGGGGCTACGCCTGGATCCCCGTCGTCGGCCCGCTGATCGGCGGAGCCATCGCAGCGGGTATCTACAACATCGCGTTCGCCTGAGCCGACCTACCACCGAACTGAGCAGGAGCACCCCGTGACTGACGCACACACCACTGGGCCCTTCATCGCGGCCATCGACCAGGGCACCACCTCCAGCCGCTGCATCGTCTTCGACACCGACGGACGCATCGTCTCCGTCGACCAGAAGGAGCACGAGCAGATCTTCCCGAAGCCGGGCTGGGTCGAGCACGACGCCGCCGAGATCTGGACCAACGTCCAGGAGGTCGTCGACAGCGCCATCGCCAAGGCGGGCATCACCGCCGACGACGTCAAGGCCATCGGCATCACCAACCAGCGCGAGACCACCGTGCTGTGGGACAAGAACACCGGCGAGCCCGTCCACAACGCCATCGTCTGGCAGGACACCCGCACCGACGCGCTCTGCAAGGAGCTCGGCCGCAACGTCGGCCAGGACCGCTTCCGCCGCGAGACGGGCCTTCCCCTCGCCTCGTACTTCGCCGGTCCCAAGGTCCGCTGGCTGCTCGACAACGTCGAGGGCCTGCGCGAGCGCGCCGACCGCGGCGAGATCCTCTTCGGCACCATGGACTCCTGGGTCATCTGGAACCTGACCGGCGGCGTCGACGGCGGCCACCACGTCACCGACGTCACCAACGCCTCGCGCACCATGCTGATGAACCTGCACACCATGGAGTGGGACGACAAGATCCTGGCCTCCATGGAGGTCCCGGCCTCGGTGCTGCCGGAGATCCGCTCCTCCGCCGAGGTGTACGGCACGGCCAAGAGCGGCGCGCTCGCCGGCGTCCCGGTCGCCTCCGCGCTCGGCGACCAGCAGGCGGCCCTGTTCGGCCAGACCTGTTTCGCCGAGGGCGAGGCCAAGTCGACGTACGGCACCGGCACCTTCATGCTGATGAACACCGGCAACGAGCCCGTCAACTCGTACAACGGCCTGCTGACGACCGTCGGCTACCGCATCGGCGACCAGCCCGCGGTGTACGCCCTCGAGGGCTCCATCGCCGTCACCGGCTCGCTGGTGCAGTGGATGCGCGACCAGATGGGTCTGATCAAGTCCGCGGCCGAGATCGAGACGCTCGCCTCGAGCGTCGAGGACAACGGCGGCGCGTACTTCGTGCCGGCCTTCTCCGGCCTCTTCGCCCCGTACTGGCGTCCCGACGCCCGCGGTGTGATCGCCGGTCTGACCCGCTACGTCACCAAGGCGCACATCGCGCGCGCCGTGCTCGAGGCGACCGCCTGGCAGACCCGCGAGATCAGCGACGCCATGACCAAGGACTCCGGCGTCGAGCTGACCGCGCTCAAGGTCGACGGCGGCATGACCTCCAACAACCTGCTGATGCAGACCCTCTCGGACTTCCTGGACGCACCGGTCGTGCGCCCCATGGTCGCCGAGACGACCTGCCTCGGCGCTGCCTACGCCGCCGGCCTGGCCGTCGGCTACTGGCCGGACACCGACGCCCTGCGCGCCAACTGGCGCCGGGCCGCCGAGTGGACCCCCCGCATGGACGCGGACAACCGCGACCGCGAGTACAAGAACTGGCTCAAGGCCGTCGAACGCACCATGGGCTGGCTCGAGGACGAAGAGAACTGACGAGGAGCATTCAAGATGACCACCCTGCAGAGCGTCCCCGCCCTGGGGACGCACCCGGCCGGCTCCAACCCGAGCCGCGCCGAGACTCGGGAGCAGCTCTCCAAGGCGACCTATGACCTCCTGGTGATCGGCGGCGGCATCCTGGGCATCTCCACCGCCTGGCATGCGGCGCAGTCCGGGCTGCGGGTGGCTCTGGTGGACGCCGGCGACTTCGCCGGCGCCACCTCCTCCGCCTCCTCCAAGCTCCTCCACGGCGGTCTGCGCTACCTGCAGACCGGCGCGGTGAAGCTGGTCGCGGAGAACCACTTCGAGCGCCGCGCGGTATCCCGTCAGGTGGCCCCCCATCTGGCGAACCCCCTCACCTTCTACCTCCCGGTGTACAAGGGCGGACCGCACGGCGCCGCGAAGCTCGGCGCGGGCGTCTTCGCCTACTCGGCCCTGTCGGCCTTCGGCGACGGCGTCGGCCACCTGCTCAGCCCGTCCAAGGCCGCGCAGGACGTGCCCGAGCTCCGTACGGACAACCTCAAGGCCGTCGCCGTCTACGGCGACGACCAGATGAACGACTCCCGCATGGCGCTGATGACGGTCCGCGCGTCCGTCGAGGCGGGCGCGACCGTCCTCAACCACGCCGAGGTCACCGGTCTGCGCTTCACCAAGGGCCGGGTGACGGGCGCGGAGCTGCGCGACCGCACGGACGGCGCCGAGTTCGGCGTCACCGCGCGCCTCGTGCTCAACGCCACCGGCCCCTGGGTCGACCACCTGCGCAGGATGGAGGACCCGAACGCGGCACCCTCGATCCGGCTGTCCAAGGGCGCGCACCTGGTCCTCAAGCGCACCTCCCCCTGGAAGGCCGCGCTGGCGACCCCGATCGACAAGTACCGCATCACCTTCGCCCTCCCCTGGGAGGACATGCTGCTGCTCGGCACGACCGACGAGGAGTACGAGGGCGACCCGGCGGACGTCTCGGTCAACGAGAAGGACGTCACGCAGATCCTGGACGAGGCCGCGTTCTCCATCCGCGACCAGCAGCTGTCCCGTGATCTGATCACGTACTCCTTCGCCGGTCTGCGGGTGCTGCCGGGCGGTCCCGGCGACACCTCCAAGGCCAAGCGCGAGACGGTCGTCACCGAAGGCCGCGGCGGCATGCTGTCGGTCGCCGGCGGCAAGTGGACGACCTTCCGCCACATCGGCCGCACCGTGATGAACAAGCTGGCCGCCCTGCCCGGCGGTCCGCTCGCCGAGGACATGCAGCCGATGGCGCATCTGCCCAAGAAGCTGCCGCTGCCCGGCATAGCCAACCCGAACGCGGTCGCGCACCGCCTCCTGATCGACGGCGGCACGCCCGGACCGCGCATGGCGGCCGACACCGCCCGTCATCTGGCCACCCACTACGGCTCGCTGTCCTTCGACATCGCGCGTCTGGCCAACGACGACCCGGCGCTCGCCGAGCGCATACACCCCGACGCCCCGGAGATCTGGGCGCAGGTCGTGTACGCGCGGGACCACGAGTGGGCCGAGACGGCGGACGACGTGCTGCGTCGCCGTACGACGCTGACGATCCGCGGTCTGGCGACGGACGACATCCGCGAGAAGGTCGACAAGCTGCTGGTCGAGAAGCGCTAGCAGCACGAGGTTCCGCAGTACGCGGGTAAGGGGCGGTCGCCATGGCGACCGCCCCTTACGCGTGTCACAGGCGCGGTCGCGGTCCCCGTTCCCGTACGGATGCGAGGAGTTGCCGTGACTGCTTGCTGAGGCGCCGGCCCGAGTCCGGACCGCAGGCCCTGTCCGCAGGCCCTGTCCGCAGCCTTCGACGCGGAGATCTGCGTCACGGATCGCGGGCGGATCTCGCCGCGCTCTCCTCGCCGAGGGGTGGTGCGGGTCCTGAGCGGCCTTCTTCGACGTTCTGGCTGATCCGGGCCGCTCAGACCGCATACTGTGCTCAGACATCGGATGTCTGAGGACACGAGGAGGCCCCTCCATGGCAGTCACCGACGAGGCGATCGAGAAGATCAAGGGAATGATCGTCTCCGGTGCGCTGCGGCCCGGGGACCGGCTGCCCAAGGAGAGCGAGCTCGCCGCCGAGCTCGGACTGTCCCGCAACTCCCTGCGCGAGGCGGTGCGCGCGCTGTCGCTCATCCGCATCCTCGACGTGCGCCAGGGCGACGGCACCTATGTCACCAGCCTGGACCCCAAGCTGCTCCTGGAGGCGATGAGCTTCGTCGTGGACTTCCACCGGGACGACACGGTGCTGGAGTTCCTGGCGGTGCGCCGGATCCTGGAGCCGGCGGCGACGGCGATGGCGGCGAGCCGGATCAGCGCGGGCGAACTGGACATACTCGGCGAGCAGTTGGACGCGCTGGGCCCGGCGCCGGCGGTGGAGGAGCTGGTCGCGGCTGACCTGGAGTTCCACCGGCGCATCGTGGAGTCGTCCGGCAACTCGGTCCTCTGCTCCCTGCTCGACGGCCTCTCCGGCCCGACGACCCGCGCGCGGATCTGGCGCGGCCTGACCCAGGAGGACGCGGTGAGCAGGACGCTCCACGAGCACAGGGCGATCCTGGCGGCGCTCAGGGACGGGGACGGGGAGGCCGCGAGGTCGTGGGCGACCGTGCACATCGCGAGCGTGGAGCAGTGGCTGCGCTCGACGCTGTGAGGCGGGCGGCGGGAGTGCGGCGGGCGCGTGCGGCGGGCGCGTCCTAGCTGGAGCGTCATGGTCCTCCGCTCGGCTCGGGCGGGGCGGCTCGGGCGGGGCGGCTCAGGGAGCGGGGCGCAGGCGCAGGCCCTGCATTCCGCCGTCGACCGCGAGCGCCGTGCCGGTGACGGCGGAAGCGGCGGGGCTGGCGAGATAGACGACGGCGGCCGCGACCTCGTCCGCCGTGACCAGCCGTCCGGTGGGCTGGCGGGCTTCGAGGGCGGCGCGCTCGGCGGCGGGGTCGTCGGCCTGGTCGAGCAGGCGGCCGATCCACGGGGTGTCGGCGGTGCCGGGGTTGACGCAGTTGACGCGGATGCCCTCGCGGACATGGTCGGCGGCCATGGCGAGCGTGAGGGAGAGCACCGCGCCCTTGGAGGCGCTATAGAGGGCGCGCCGGGGCAGTCCGGCGGTGGCGGCTATGGAGCAGGTCTGGGTGACGGAGACGTGCCCGGGGCGTTCGGCGGCGGCGCGGCGCAGATGGGGCAGGGCGTGCCGGGCGACGCGGACCATGCCGATCACGTTCACGTCGAGGACGCGCCGCCACTCGTCGTCGGCGTTGTCGGCGACTGTGCCGACCGCGCCGATCCCCGCGTTGGACACGAGCGTGTGCAGGGCGCCGAACTCGGCCGCGGCGGCGTCGACGGCGGCCCGTACGACCGCGTCGTCGACGACGTCCGCCGTGAGGGCGAGGACGCCGTCGGGCGCCCCCGCGGTATCCCGGTCGAGGACGGCGACGCGGGCGCCGCGCTCCAGCAGCCGCGTCGCGACGGCGGCGCCGATCCCGGAGGCGCCGCCGGTCACCAGGGCGCAGAGCCCCTCGAACTCCCGCCCCGGCACGCCCCGTGGGGCTGTCGTGAGCCGGCTCATGAGACGGCCTCCTCGGCGGTGCGGCGGGCCTGCCAGACGGGCCCTTCGGGGTAGCGGTGGGCGGCGGCCGACTCGGGCAGTATGCGGGCGGAGAAGCCCGGTGCGCGGGGTGCGGCGTAGCGGCCGGCGACGACGACGGCGGGGTCGGCGAAGTGCTCGTGGAGGTGGTCGACGTACTCGATGACGCGGTCCTCCCAGCTGCCGGAGACGGCGACGTAGTCGAACATGGCGAGGTGCTGGACGAGTTCGCACAGTCCCACCCCGCCGGCGTGCGGGCAGACGGGGACGCCGTACTTGGCGGCGAGCAGCAGGACGGCGAGGTTCTCGTTGACGCCGGCGACGCGGGCGGCGTCGATCTGGACGAAGTCCACGGCGCCGGCCTGGAGCAGCTGCTTGAAGACCACCCGGTTGGCGGCGTGCTCGCCGGTGGCGACCTTGACCGGCTGCCCGGCGCGTACGGCGGCGTGGCCGAGGATGTCGTCGGGGCTGGTCGGCTCCTCGATCCAGTGGAGCTCGTACGGCGCGAGGGCCGTCATCCAGCGGACCGCGTCGGCGACGTCCCAGCGCTGGTTGGCGTCCACGGCGATGCGGACTTGGGGGCCGACGGCGGCGCGGACGAGCTTCAGCCGCCGTATGTCGTCCTCGATGTCGCCGCCGACCTTCAGCTTGATCTGGCCGAAGCCGTCGGCGACGGCCTCCTTGGCCAGCCTGACCAGCTTCTCGTCGGAGTAGCCGAGCCAGCCGGGCGAGGTGGTGTACGCGGGGTAGCCCTGGGCGCGCAGCCGGGCCGCCCGCTCGGCCCGGCCGGGCTCGGCGTCCCGCAGGATCGTCAGCGCCTCGTCCTCGGTGAGCACGTCGCTGAGGTAGCGGAAGTCGACGAGCGAGACGAGCTCCTCGGGGCTCATCGAGGCGAGGAACTCCCACACGGGCTGCCCGGCGCGCCTCGCCGCGAGGTCCCAGGCGGCGTTGACGACCGCGCCGGCCGCCATGTGCATCACGCCCTTCTCGGGGCCGAGCCAGCGCAGTTGGGAGTCGTGGGTGAGCGCGCGGTGGAGCGCGGCGAGGTCGGCGGCGCCGCGGGGGGCGGGGCGGCCCGTCACATACGGCCGCAGCGCCTCGATGGCTGCGGCGACGACGTCGTTGCCGCGCCCGATGGTGAAGCAGAGGCCGTGGCCCTCGGCGCCGTCGGACGCGCGCATCACCACATAGGCGGCGGAGTAGTCGGGGTCGGGGTTCATGGCGTCCGAGCCGTCGAGCTGTTCCGAGGTGGGGAAGCGGATGTCGTGAACCTCGAACTCCGTGACCGTCTGGCTCATTCACGCACCCCCGGGAGAAGAACATCGGACCTCTTGGTCCTCCGATGTATAGCGCCGTTAGCGCGCCGCGGTCCAGGGTCGGGGCGGAGTTTCTCCCGTACAGCTCGGATGAATCACGGGATGGAGGCGTCGGCTCTCCGACGTATGCCCGATAGCTCGGAAGTTCACCCGGCCGTGCAAGGGGCTGCGGCGGGGCACTCGGTAAGCCGTAAGGTTGGGGCGTACGAAAGGGAACTTCGGAAGGAGGCACTGGGTGATCGAGCTCGAGGGGGTACCCGAGCTGATCGACCCGGTCATGGTGGCGGCGTTCGAGGGCTGGAACGACGCCGGCGACGCCGCCTCCACCGCGGTCGCACACCTGGACCGGGAATGGAAGGGCGAGGTGTTCGCGGCGCTCGACGCCGAGGACTACTACGACTTCCAGGTCAACCGGCCCACGGTGTGGCTGGACGGCGGGGCACGGAAGATCACCTGGCCCACCACACGGCTCTCCGTGGTCCGCGTCGGCGGCGACAAGCCGCGCGATCTGGTGCTGGTCCGCGGAATCGAACCGTCCATGCGCTGGCGCTCGTTCTGCAACGAGATCCTGGGCTTCGCCCATGAGCTGGGCGTCGAGATGGTGGTCATCCTGGGCGCGCTGCTCGGCGACACCCCGCACACCCGGCCGGTGCCGGTCAGCGGGATCACCTCGGACCCCGACCTCGCCAGGACCATGGATCTGGAGGAGACCAGGTACGAGGGTCCGACCGGCATCGTCGGCATCCTCCAGGAGGCGTGCACGCACGCCGGCGTGCCCGCGGTGAGCCTGTGGGCGGCCGTGCCGCACTATGTGTCGCAGCCGCCCAACCCCAAGGCGACGCTGGCGCTGCTGAACCGCCTCGAGGACCTGATCGGTCTCCGTATCCCGCTGGGCGAACTGCCGGAGGACGCCAGGGCCTGGCAGCTCGGCGTGGACCAACTGGCTGCCGAGGACAGCGAAGTGGCGGAGTACGTCCAGACGCTGGAGGAGGCCCGGGACACCGCGGAGCTGCCGGAGGCGTCGGGCGAGGCCATCGCCCGCGAGTTCGAGCGGTATCTGCGGCGGCGCGACGGAGGGCCGGGGCACGCGACCGACGGGGGCGAGGGCAGCTCGTATCTGCGCGACACCTCCAGCGGCCGGACGCGACCGCCCAAGCCGCCGAGGCTGGACACGGAGTCGGATCCGGAGTCGGAGCCCGAGACGGAAGCGGGCGACGAGCCCTCGGACGCCCCAGAGGCCTCGGAAGCCGCGGAGGCGTCCGGCTCGCCGGACAACAGCGCGAGCACCACGGACGCAGCGGACTCCACGGGCGCCCCGGACGCGGCCGAGGACGACCCGGACGGCACGGATCGCCCGGACGGCTCGAGCAGCTGACGCGGGGCACGGACGCCCAGCGCGTGTACGGCGGGGGCGGCGCCTGATCAGGCGCCG
>NZ_JBFAYB010000153.1:0-12216 GCF_040681075.1 Streptomyces sp. NPDC051907
TCAGGTCCACGGTGTTATTCCGAGCCTGCAAGACGCGGTTGTGGTCTTGCTGGCCGACGTTGTCGTCTGCGGAGGGCGCCGACGTCGATGCAGCCGGGGGAGCCGGGGGAGGTCCCGGGGGATACATCCGGGCCGCTCGCGCCGCCCAGGGAACCCCGGCTCGGAGAGCCCGCCATGCGGCCCGCAACGGCATCGAGGGCGCCGTCTCCCAGGCGCCGTCCACACCTTCGGCCTCCGCCGGTGCCGCTGCCACGGCCTTGCCGAGACCCGCCTCCGACAGCAGCTCACAGCTGCCGCCCTCGACCTCGCACGGATCGACGCCTGGACCAGAGGCGAACCCCGGGCCCGCACCCGCACCGGCCACCTGGAACGACTTCGTACCGCCGAGATCGAACTCGGCGGGACGAATCAGCCAACGGCATCCCGACTGGGGTCCGGGGCATCGTGACGGCAGCTTCCGATGGCTCGGTCAGCCCTCCCAGCGGGATATCACCCACTTCTGGTTGGAGGTCTGGTCGCAGCGATACTGGCCTGCCGGTGCGTTGGAGGCCTCGCTCCCGCGTGAAATGCCCAGGCACAGCCCACTCTTGCGGTTCTTCATGGTGGCGCCCCCGGTACCGGTGTAGAAGACTTCCCAGTCCTGGTTGAGGTCGCCGGAAGGGTTGGCCTGGATAGCCGCCGCACCGACCGAGGTGCTGGCGCCGTCGATGCCGAGGTTCCTGCCCGAGCCGACGTTCTCGTAGCTGACGTAGCCGTCGTCGTTGACGGGGACCCAACGCTGGACAGTCGCCCCGCTTGAAGTCCTCTGGACGATCTTGGCGCCGTTGGCCGTGCTGCCGCCCGAGGGCTCCAGGTACTTGTCGGAGTTGTAGTTCTTGATCCGTAAGGGGTGGCCGGCTGCGACTGCGGCCTTGAATTCCTCTGACGTCAGAGGGGCCGGGTCATCGCTCTGCGACGACTGTGCCTGGGCGAGCGCCGGACTGGCTGTTGCCATCATCACCCCGGCCAGAACCACCGCGAAGACATTCCTGGTGCCTGTTGTGCGCATGTTGCGTCTCCTCACTTTTGGTGCATTTAGTGTCACCGGGAGTACCCAATCAGCCCGCTGAGAGGGTTCGCTAGATCGTCTGGACGCATCAGGCCGGAAGCGCTTACTTGACGACGTGTGCATGCCCGGCGTGCTGTCGAACTCCAGCGCGAAATGATCGTTGCGAACACCGACGACGCACTCGACTCCGCCGAGCGAGCGTCACCGGCGTCACGGTGGAGCGACGAGTGTTGAATCCGACCTGAGTTGCGGCGGTGGCGGTGCTCACCGCCGCCGCGCTCACGACGTCATGGCGGCCACCGCCGAGCTGACGGGCCCAGGTCCTGAGCCGGCGTCTTGACGCCTCCGAGGGGAGAGCGGTGTGGGCTAGAGAGGGGCAGACGCCGAACTGCTGAGTCCCAGCCACCTCGGCCCGGTCTCACCGTGTGGGCTGATCTCTGTTGTCCTGGGACCGGCGCGTGCTGCCCGCTGCCGCGATACCTCCTAGGCCGCCTCGGCAGCCTCGACGGACGCGTGACGAGCAGATTCCCGGAAGGCCCGCGCGGCAAGTCTCGACGGGTACGTACCCGTACCCTCGTGGGATGGGAAGGAGCACGACGATGCCCGACGCCTACGTCCGCATCCCCGAGGAGGCCAAGGACCGGCTCGCCGCCATCGCGGCCGCCGAGGGCCTGTCGCTGCGGGCCTACCTCGCCCGCCTCGCCGAGACCATGCTCACTCCGCAGGAGCGCGCCGAGCGCGCCGAGACCGCCCGCGCGGCCTTGAAGGAGTGGACCGGATACGCCCCCTCCGCGGCCGAGGAGCAGGCCCTGGACAGCGAGCTGGACCGGCGCCTCGCCGAGGTGAAGTGCCGGTGACCGAGGCCACCCACATCGTGCTGGACGAGACGGCGATGGCCGCGGCCGGCCAGGGCAACGTCCTCGCCCGCCGGCTCATCCACCGCGCCCACGCCGAAGCCGGCGGTTCCTGTGCGCCCCGGCCTGTGCGCTAGTCGTGACCTGTCTCAACGAAGGCGACACAGTTCTCACCGAAGATGAACGGATGCAGCTTCGTCTCAACGAGGATTGCTCGTGCAGATCAGAGCCCGACTCGCCGAGAGGCGAAGTCCGACATTGCTCCGGCTCGGCATCACCGGCACCGCGTCCCCGCTCGTCACCGGAGTTGGACTGACGCCGGGCGACGGCAGAGGCGTTTGATCGTTTCGTCACGGCTATCTGGTGGCGTCGTGGTCGGCGGCGCGCAGGTGAGCGATCAGCTTCGCGGCGAGCCGCCGGGCTGTGGCGGCGGACGGCTCCCCGGGGGTCTCCTCGAACACGGTCCAGATGTGCATGCCCTTCGCCATCACGAAGTCCTCGCCCTTGCGCCAGGACCGGTTGGCGCCTCGGAACCCGGCGTCCTGGCCTGTGAGCTCGTCAAGGCCCTCCTGCACGTCCAGGCGTGCTGCCTCGTAGATGAGGCCGCCCGGGCCACAGGCGACCTCGGTTCGCCCAGGTTCGTGCGTGAGGTCAATCTGCAGCCAGTTCCACGTCATGGTCGTCACCGTAGCGTCCGCGTCTGGCGAGGGATATGGCTTCTGACGGCGGGAATGCGAAGTTCATCCTTTGCTGTCACAGGACCGCCGGCGATCCACCGCCTTCACCTGTTCACCGCCCCGCTGCCGAGGGACCAGTGCATCTTCGGCGAGACGTGTGCCGTGACACGGCAGGTGGAACCGGAAGAGCGCGATGACCTGTGCTCCTTCACCTGCGGGACAGCGGAGTTGGAACCGCCGGGACAGTCTTGTCGGTGCATGCGGCCGAGTTGCCACGCTCGTTGGAACCGGTCGCGGATCGCGCTCACAGGTCCTGACCTGGCCAGGAAGCATCTGGACGGAGGCGCTCTCGCCGTCGAGTCGAAGCGATGCCAGTCCCGGTGGCCAGGTTCTAACTATCGTGCCCCGGCTCAAGACGAGCAGGCCTCCAGCAACCTTCGCTGAGAACTGCTCAACGTTCGGTGAGTCGGGTCAAGTCGAAGACGACCGCGCCCGCCCGGGAACGGCCGAGCACCTGGCCGCCCTGCCGGGCATCACGGTGCTCGACCTGGACCTGGCCGCCGCCCTGGCCCTGGTGCGCCGGGAGACGTGGGCAGCAGCCCACAGCCGGTACGCGGCGCAGCCCACTGCGGACCGTCCCGACGGCGCGATGTCGCCACCACCGCCCCCGACCGGTGGGCGGGGGAGCCGGTCCGCGTCCTGGACCTCGCCCCCTGACCAGGGAGGCGACTGCGGCCCCGCCGACTCCGGTTCGGGTTCGGCCGGCGGAGGCGGACGTCTCAGGCGGTGGATGTGACTGCCGTTCCGCAGGCGGCGCCCTCGTCTGAGAGGTGCTGGGCGAGAGCCGGCGCCGAAGCCGTGGGCAGGGCGTCGCTCGCTCGAACGGGCCCCTCGCAGGCGAGGGCCCCGGGGCCACGCGAAGGGGGCGGCACCGTCCCCGCCTTCACGCGTGGCCATCGTCTGGCCCCCTGTCCTGCTCCCGTGGGCGAACGATCCCGAAGCCGCCGGACGACCGTCTGCCTGCCCCGGCCATTGGCCCACGACGGCCGGAGAGCGTCCGGCGAATCGTGTCCGGGTGACAGAGGGGCTGCTGAGGTTCTGATTCAGGCGATGAGGGATGCTACAGACTTAATCCGTGCAGATGTAGGGGAGGGCACAGGTGGCGACCCCGCCGTGGTGGCAGGAACTGGTCGGCGTCAGCGAGGTCCTAGCGGATGCCGACCGTCTCGAGGTCGAGCGCTGGCGAGCCCCTGCGCCGGACATCGTCGACGAGGACGACGAGGACGACGAGGACGAGGACGACGTTCCGCCGCTGACGAGTCGTCTGGGAACGCTCGGAAGGGTCTTCGGCGAGCAGTCGGCCGAGTTCGCTCCGGAGCAGAGCCGGCGGGTGCTCCGGCTCTTGGAGCGGATTCAGGCAGAGGGCAGCATCGAAGACGGGACCGCTGTTGCCACCGGGTTCTTCGAGTCGTTGCTGAACGCCTGGGACAGGGGCTTCGACCTCCGTTCCGTCTGGGCGGACATGGGCCCGAAATCCCGTGCCCACTGCCGTGCCTGGAATGACTTCACGGGGGTCGAAACACCTGGCTGGATGCGCTGAGATCGTCGGTCGGTCATGCTCCCGGCCAGAGCCGGACGGCTGCGGCGGCACCATGGAACACCTAGGCACGCTGACACGTCGAGGGGCGACGACCCGAAACCCCTTGAGCGCCGAGATCGTGCGTCCAACCTCATTCCGGCGTCTGCATGCGGCGCGGTCGAAGCCGGGCGGGCAGCCGCCAGCCGAGCCGCGAGCCACGCGGCGGCGGGCCTGGTCTCTCTTCTCCGGGACGGCGTGCGAGATCCTCCGCCTCCGCTGCTAGGAGCGTGAGCGGCCGGACGAGTATGCCCTGTGGCCGCCCCCGCCCCGGGGCTGCTGGTGTTGCGGTGGTTGCGGGGTGCGGGTTCACGGTGATCCCCCGTCGCCCGGCCGCCGTTCGGCCGGGCCGTATCCGGAAGGGAACCCCTGCCCCGTGATCACCCCGCTGCCCGACATGCATCCCGGCTGCACCTGGGCCGACCAGCCCGTCACCGCCCCCGCCGAGGCTCCCGGCCACATCGGCTCCGCCGCCGTCGTCGAACCGGCTACCGGCCTGACCGTCCGCTACCGAGTCCTCGCCTACGACCCGATCGCACGAACCGCCGTCCTGGCCCCCGACTTGAGAGAGGACCGCGCCGGCGTGGTGCGTCTCTTCCCCGCCGACCAGCGCAGCCACGCCCGGACCGTGAGCCTCGCGGACCTCGACGATCTGCGGCTGGTTCACCGCCGCACCCGGGACGGCCTGACGGCCCTTCACGCCGACACCCAGTGCCGTCACGTCGTCAAGGCCGCGTTCACCGCCGGGGGAGACCGGGGCGTCCCCCGTCATCGCCGCGTGTACCGATTCTGGATGCAGACCACCCAGGACAACGCCTACCGCTTCCTCGTGCGCGCCCCCTCCCAGGAGCACGCCCACGCCCTGGCCCGCACGTGGTGGCAGGGGACTGCTACCGCCGACGGCTGGAGGGACGGCCGCCTGGCCGACGGCGAGCGGATCAGCGTGCTGTCGTGCGAGGGCGCCCGCGACATGCCGGTGTGGCCCTACAGCGAGCCGGTCGCCGACCCGGTCTGAGACGCCCGTCCGCCCCGCCCCCGGGCGCCGCACGACCGGCGCCCGGGGGCGGGGCGCGGGCGGTCTGCAGCCGCAATCTCCCCGCCCCCGCCCGCGTGCCCGGTTCGGCATGCCCGGGAGGCGGGGTTGCGCGGCTTTCCCTCCGGCCGGCCACAGTCGCCCCCGTCGACCCGGACCGGCGGGGAGGCGGCGGCCATCAGCTCTCTCGCCGCCCTCGCACGGGCCACCGCCCCGCCCCGCCCCGGCCCGCCATCGCCCGCAGCTCCCCGAAAGGCCCTCCGTGTCCGAGCGCATCCTCAACCTGCCCGGCAGCACCGACCAGTTCGTGCTCACCGACCGCCCCGCACCTACCCTCGCCGACCGCTACCGGACCCTGCCCGACGGCATGAACAGCACCCACGTCGTCGTCGTGCGGGCACACCAGGTGCGCACGGGCGACGTCGTCGTCGCGTTCTTCACCGACGGCCCCGGCGTCCGCCGCACGGAGCACGTCCTGGAGGCGTTCACCGCGCACCCCCGCGAACGCGGCGACTGCCCCGCGCAGTGCCCAGAGTGCGAGGACACCGGCACGTACGGCGACACCGCGGACCGATACGTGTGCCTGGACCCCGCCGACGACTACGCGGACTGCGTCGTCGACTTCCGCAACGCACCGGTCGCGATCGTCCCCGCCGACGTCGCAGCCACCCTCCCGCCGCTGGACTCCACCCCGCAGCTCCCGGAACTGTTCACCTTCGACGACGGCGAAGCCGGCCCGTACGAGGCGCTGCCCGTCCCTCGCGCCTGGGGACCGTGGGACACCATCAGCGTCACCCGCGCCACGGCCGACCAGATCGCCGCCGACCTCGCCACGAGCCCCGTCGGCCGCGACCTCGCCTGCCGCTGGCTGGGCGACGCGCTGCTCATCGCCTCCCGCTCGCGCGCCGTACCGGGCCGCCCCAGGCGCCTCATAGAGCCCGACGCCGAGGGCCGCTACCGGATCGGCGGTCTGTGGCGGTGGGCGGACTGGACCGCCGAGGACGACGGCGACCACTGACCCCGCCCCGGCTGCGCTGAAGCCGCCCCCGGTCACCGCCCGGGGGCGGCTTCCGTGCGTGCGGCACCTCGCTGTCCCCGGCTGCTCTGCGCACAGTTGCCGGTCTAACCCAGCAGCAGGTCATCGTCAGCGGCGTCCACCCCACGCCCCACAAACCCTTCACTTCTGGGAGAGCTGTCTTGACTGCCGACACCCGATCTGACCCGCCCGGACTGGAGAAGTACCCCGCGCACATTCAGGAGGCGATCCGGGGGGAGGCCGACACCTGGCGCTACGGGCACGTCGCCTCCGCACTCGACTCGTTCGAGACCACCGTCGCATGGGCGCGGCGACTGAACCAGGAACAGCGCCGCTACCACGCGAGCGGCTACTGGTACGCCAACCAGAACCTGGCCTACGCCGCGGTCGGCCTGGTTCAGGAGGAGTGCGGCGACGACCCCGAGTGCGACGCCCACCTGTGCCCGCCCGGCGCAGACTGCCATCCGGCGGGTCCGGGTTCCGCGGAGACCGAGGCAGCCAGACCCTCTGACGCGTGACGTGGCCGAGCCTGCGGACGCCCCTGACCCCCGAGCCCGGGAGCAGGGGCGTCGCTGCTCGTGCCCGTCCGGCGCCGCCCGGCGAACCCGCCACAGGCTGGGGCCCTCCACGTCCGGCGACCTCCACGGCCCCATCTGTGCAAGGCAGTTGCGGACCTAGCCGGGGCGCGCCCTACGGTCAGCCCGCCGGAACGCCTGACGCGAATCACCTCTCGTGCGCCGAGCGCGACCGGTCCCCGCCGCCGGGCCGGGCGCCACGCGCCAGCACCCCAGGGCTCTGCCTCTTCTGCCCCAGCCCCCGTGCGCGGCCCCCTCTGGCGCCGTCCCCGACCGCCCTGCCCCGAGAAGGGAATGCCTCCGATGAACCCCTACAGCTACACCGACCCGCACGACCACCGCGTGCAGTTTTACGCCACCGCCCGCCCTTGCGGGCCGTACGTGTCCTGCCAGGCCGAGAACCTGGCCGTGGGCGGCGACACGGCGAGCGTGAGCCTGCCCGCAGCCAAGGCGCGGGACCTGGCCGACCACCTCGACAGAGTGTCCTTCTACCAGTTCGTCGACGCGGCCGGAGACATGCTCGGGGTCGAGCCCGCGCACGACTGGACCCGATTCACCTTGGTCCGCGACGCGCGCCACGACGACGACCAGCCGTCGGCCACCGTGCCGGTCGTCGTCCTCACCGGCCGCCTGCCGGAACTGGCCCGCGCGCTGAGGGCCGAGGCCGAGCGCGCCGAGCGCAGGCAGCACGCTTCCCAGGAGCGGGCGCAGGACTGCTCCGCGGTCGACCACGACGAGAGCGGCGTGTGCGAACACAGCCCCGCCCGGCAGGCCGTGCGTCCGACGGGGCTTCCCCCTCTCCTCGCACTCGCCGCCGCCCAGCTCCCCGTCCCGGACCTCGACTCGATCGCCGTCGTCCTCGCCGAGACTCTGCTCGCCGAGGACCGGCCCGCCGACGAGCAGCAGGCCACGGCGGCGGCCCAGTATTTGCTCGCCTGCCACGCCCGCGAGCTCGCCGAGGCGCTTCGCGCGACAGCAGGCAGCCGCGGTCGGGGGGACTACGACTACGAGACCGGCCCCGGCATGCACGCCTCAGCCGGGCAGCTCGCCGAGTACGCCGACCGGCTCGACGGGAGCTAACGCCCCGGGACCGTCGCCGACGGCCAGCGATACATCAGCCGCACCGAGAACCCCACCCTCACCGTCACCCGTGTCCTGCCGGACGACGGCGGCGGTGAACCCGCAGCCGCGTTCGGCGTCCGGTAGCGTGCCGACGTCGACATGCCGGTCGGAAAGATGATCTGCGTCGAAAGAACCCCGAGGACGTCCGTGTCGGCCGCCGCGTGATGCTCGAAGCAACTGCGGCGACCTGCGCGGCCTATCCGACAATCTCAAATGGGTGATTCAGGACATGCCCGCGGTGCGGCATCGAAGCTCTGATCTGCCTCAAATCGGGTCCGGTGTCCCGCGTGTGCCTGCACGGTTGGTTCTATGACGTCTTGGCAGCGGAAGCTCGGCAGCATGCGTGCGCATTGGAAGCTTGCCTTGAGCCCGCTGGGATTCTCGGCCGTTCTCTACGGCAACAGCCTTTACGAGAGCTCCCATCAGCGTCTCGGCTTGGTCTTCTTCCTGGGCGGCTGGGTCATCGCGATCGGCGGCGTGTCAGCCTGGCAGCGCTTTATAGACGAGAATCCGCTTCGTGGGGGGTACGAGAAGATTGCCCTATTAGGCTTCTTCCTGCTCTTCTTTCTGGTAGGGCCTGTTCTCACCGTGGCCAAGGCTGTTGGGCGAATAGCCCAGCCGGGCGATTACCGAGCTGCCGCCGCATCGATGGGCCTGATCTATCTCGCGCTCCCCTTGATCGTGCGATGGGCTGAGCCCGAGGACCACCCATTCCAGCGGCTCCCCAGCCGCATCCGGCGGGCCACGTTCTTCCGGACCCTCGCGAACGCAGCTGGCATCGGCGCAGTCGCCGCGTTTCTGAGCGCACGGTTTGTCGTCGCCTACCCAGCACTGCTGATCTCTACTGCTTTGACCCAGGCGCCGCTCGAAGGCGACGGTCTCACGTCGGGTGATCTCGTCCTGGCAGAGGACCTGGAGGAGGTCGAGGTGGCCGAGTTCGCCACCGTGGTTGCCCGGCTCCGGTGACGAAAACACCGCGTTCCTGGACCGCGTACACCAGTCCGTCCTGCTTGAGGCACCGATAGGCGTTCTGCGCCGTGGAGTTGGCGACTTTGAATCGCTCTTGGATCTCCCGGGCGGGAGGAAGCTGGGAGCCTGGGAGGTAGGCGCCTTCCAAGATTTCCCGGCGGAGGATGTCGGCGACCTGGGCGTACGGCGGTCGGGGATCACCGTTGTAGATGACGTCGACCGGCCAGTCCGGCCCCTCGGCGTCGGTTTCCTCATGATCTCCGTCGGCCTCTTCGGCGCTCCCGCCGACGGAGTCGCTGACGTAGCTGCCCCGGCCGAGCTGGGAGTAGACCAAGCTCGCGCAGGGCGTTCTGGACGGTGGAGCTGGATACCCCGAACCGATCACCCAGCACGTTGGCCGAGGGCAGGCGCTCGCCGGAGCGGTACTCGTCGTTCAGGATCGCGTCCCGCAGGGCCTCTGCGGCCTGAAGGTAGGGCGCACCGGTTCAGACGCCAGCGCTGGCCCACTGCCTTGCGCAACGGCCGTCCGCTGACGTTGCCGTCAACTACTGCCGTCAGACACCCCAGCGGCCCCATCGGAAACAGATCCGGTGGGGCCGCTGGACGCTGTGAGGCTGGGACGGTCGGCAGTGCCCTATTCCGCGTGGAGCGGCAATCCAGGGCGCACAGTCAACTTCACTCTAACCGCCCCTCGGCTATGCCGGACACACTGATGCGAGCCTCTACTCCTGCGTTACATCAGCATCGAACACATCTTGCGAGGGAACTACCAGGCCGATGCATGCGATCACCTGCGTAAGATCAGCGCTGAGGAACACTATAAAGCGATACCCGCCCCTCTTTCGGTCATCGATAAACCCGACCAGAAGTTCCTGATTACCGATCTTCGCGAGGCTAGCCACCGCTTCCTCGAAACCCAATGATGGGCGCTCGAGTTTCTGCAATCTCCGCAACCGCCGGGCGTAGGTGTGATGCAGTCTCGCGGCAGGCATTCTCCCAGGCCAGATTTCGAACGGCGCCCCAGCGGCAAGGGCACTCTCAGCCTGCGAGTTGACAGTGGATTCGACAGCGAATGCCTGCCTCAGCTCGTCTCGCTCCACGTGCGCTCCTATCGTGATCGCGGATTGAACCATGGCCCATTCCCTATCCTGATCTCCGCCGCTTCAATGACCCCTTCGAGTAGATGCTCCTCCTCGAAGAACCCCATGTCGATGTCCGTATCGTGAACCTGAATGTCTCTACTCGGATCCACGTCGGAGCGACGGATTCTCATCACTACTGAGCCCGGCCCCCAATCGTCAACCTCTTCCTGGGCTCTCCCCTCGCGGTGGCTCCAGGAAGTGTACGGACTGTCCGTATTGTTGCCGCCTACATGGCTCGCCGGAGTGGACGGACCGCCGATCGGCACAGCTCGACCTTCAAGTGCATCGGCATGCTTCCTATGCCCCTTCCCGACTCCTCGATAGTAATATTCACCATCGCCGCCACAATTATGGACCAGGACCGGGGCCGTACCCGCCACCACATTGTACGTGTGGATGTTGGCGACGGGGAAGCTTGAGCCCTTGTGGAGTTCGGCCCTGTCGGCGTTGGGGCGGGTTGCCAGGACCTGCTGTCCGATATGGGCATTCTTGATCGCCCTTCGTGCGCCGTCAAAGTTCGAAGCAGATGTGGATCCCTTCTTGGGCTTCCTGCGATCCTTGTCGCAGTCCGGAATCTTGTTCCGGACCCTTTCAATGACCTTTTCGGCTTGTTTGATGCGCTTCTTCGCCGCAGCGGACTTGTCGAGGAACTTGCCGATGCCGGCGATGGCCTTGGTGATCTCCGGAATCTTGCTGACCAGCTTGCCCGCCTTCGCCCAGGGCAGGTTGGTGACGATCGCCCACAGACAGGTAGGGATATCGGGGTCGTCCCAGCACTCCTTGATCTCCTCGGCGGCGATTTCGACGAGGATCTCGGCGCCGTTCTCCATCAGGTAGTCGAGCAGGTCCTTCTCGGCGAGCTTCCGGGCCTCCTCGTACTCCTCGAGTGAGATGCCGGCCTCTTTGAGTGCCTGCTCCTCCTCCGGGGTCAGCTTGGAGTCGCCGCTCGTCTCGGCCCTTTTGGCGGCTTCCTCGCGGCGCTTGCGTTCCCGTTCGCGCTGGTGTTCCTCGGCCTTCTTGGCAGCCTCGTCGGCCTCGAGGGCGTACTTGCCGGCGTTCTTGGCCGCGGTCTCGGCCGATGTGGCGTGCTTCTCTGCGGAGTCGGCCAGCTTGACCGCGTCGGCGGCGTCCTTCTCCGCCTGTGCTGCCGCTCCCTGGGCGACGGTGGCCTCGCGCTCGGCGTGGCTGGCGGCGTTGTTGGCTGCGGCGGCGTGGTTGTCCGCTTGTGTGGCGGCGCCGCGGGCGCGTGCTGCTTCTGCTTCGGCCGTCTCGGCAGCCCGGCGTGCCGCTGACGCGTCCGCGTAGGCCTGGTTGGCGGCCTGGCGGGCGAGGCCGGCGTCTGCCTGTGCCTGGGCGTCGGCCTGGTTGGCCCGTGCTGCGGCGGCCCTGGCCTTGGCGCCGTCCTCCGCGGCGTGGGCGGCGGACTTCAGCGCCGCCGAGGCGGAGCGTGCCGCGTTCGCCGAGGAGCGTGCCGCGTCGGCGGCGGCCTTGAACGCCGGGGCGACCTGCGCGTTGGCGCGCTGCGCGGCGGCTTCGGCGGCGTCTGCGGCCTTGACCGCTTCAGCTGCCTTGGCCTCGGCCGAGGCGAGTTGCTCCTGTCCCGTCTCCTTTGCGGCGTCGGCAACGGCGGCGGCGAAGTCGGCGTCTACGTCCGTGCCGGAGAAGGGGGCGGTCAGCTGGATGGCGGTGTCGGCGGGGGCGGCGATGGCGGCGGCGGTGGTCCGGGCCGCTGCGGTGGCCTGTACCGCGATGGTGGACTGGAGCCGGGCCATGGCGGCTTCGCGGACCGCGCCGTCGGCCTCGTCCCTGGTGCGGTTGGCCGCCTGCAGGGCGTGGTTGGCCTGGATGGCGGCCAGCCCTGCGAGCCGGGAGGCCTCGTGGGCGGCGATGCCCGCGCGGGCTTCCTGCGCGGTGGCCTCGGCCGCCTTGGCGTTGGCGCGCTGCGTCGCGGCGCGGGTGGCGGCGGCCTGGGCCTCGGCCTTGTTCGCGGCCGCGTTGGCGGCGGCAGCGGCGGATTCGGCCTTGTTCGCAGCAGCGTTGGCGCGTGCGGCGTGTGCGGTGGCCTGTGCGGCTGCGGCTGGTCGACGACGTGGCCGAGCAGATAGCCGCTCATGCGAACCGCTG
>NZ_JBFAYB010000154.1:0-12176 GCF_040681075.1 Streptomyces sp. NPDC051907
TGTCATGGCGAGATCAGTCCCTCAGTGCTCGTGCTTCTTCGGGTTGTACGTGGGCTCCTTCACGGGAAGCTCAACCGCGATGGGGTCGGACTTCTAGCGGTCTCCTGCCAGGAGAGTTCCTGGTCGGCAATGGTGTTGATGTGCATGCTGCACACAGTGCCGCCCGCCGATAAACAGGCGATCAACGAGCGGTCAACGGACCAGCTCGCGGCCGCTCCCGCTACTCCGCGCGCTCCCCCTGCAGCACCGCGAACCTCGCTCCCGCGGGGTCCGACAGTTTCGCCGAGCGGCCCACGCCCTCCATGTCCGTCGGGGGCGTCCGTACCCTGCCGCCCAGCTCCACCGCCCTCGCGACCGTCGCGTCGCAGTCGGACACCGCGAAGTACGGCAGCCAGTACGGGCCGTCCGCCTCCTCCAGCGGGTCCGTCGCGAGCGGGACGATGCCGCCGAACATCGCGTCCAGGCCCGCCCCGCCCGGGTTGACCATCGTGTAGTCCGCGCTGCCGTCCGGCAGCGGCATCGTCGCGGTCTCCCAGCCGAAGACGTCCTGGTAGAAGCCGATCACCGTCGGGGCGTCCGGGGTGTACAGCTCCGCCCAGCACAGTGTGCCGGGGTCGTTCACCGCGTCCAAGCCTTTGTTCCGGCCAGGTTGCCAGATGGCGAAGCCGACGCCCGTCGGGTCGTTGAAGACCGCCATGCGGCCCAGGTCGAAGACGTCCATCGGCTGGAAGGCGACGGTCCCGCCCGCCCGTTCCACCGTCTTGGCCGTCGCCTCGGCGTCGGGCGACTGGAAGTAGACGGTCCAGCCCGGTCCGCCCTGCTCCGGCGGCGCCGCCATGCCGCCCGCGACCGTCCTGCCGTCAAGCTGGAACATGCCGTAGCCGGCCGCCTCAGGACCCGCCGACTGGAAGGTCCAGCCGAAGACGCCGCCGTAGAACCCCTTCGCCGCCTCCATGTCGGGCGTGCCGAGGTCGACCCAGTTCACAGAGCCGGTCACAAAACGGGTGCTGAGCATCGTGGGTTCCCTTCGACGTCCACGAGTCGACGTCCACGAGTCTGCTACCGATCCGGCCGCCTCGCAGCGCGTAACGCGTTGCGCGCGCCCCGGCCCGTCCGGCAGGATCTTGGGCCATGACGACCAGAAAGGCCCATGGCGCCTAGCCGCCCGCCCCTTCTGCCCTCGGCCAACGCGCCGCCGGACCCGCAGCCCCGCCGCCGTGTGTCCCGCCCCCTGCCGAGGAGCATCATGCAAGCCGTCCCTCTCCTTCCGTACGCCCGGCTCCCCCGCGCCCACGCGCGCCTGGAGTGCCTGTCCAGCACCGTCGACGCCGTCGGCCGCACGCACTGGCTGCTCGTCGAGGCGTCCCACGCCCCCGGCGACGGCCCGCACCGCGTCGGTCCGTACGACGCCGTCGTCGTGACCGTGGACGACGGCCGGGCGTACGAGACCGAGCTCAGCGCCGTGACCTCGCGGCACCCCCTCCTCGACGTCCTGCCCGACGGCGGTTTCGTCGTCGCGGACGCGCGCCGGGGAGTAGGGGACCATGTGCAGGTCTTCGACGCGCTCGGCCGCGCCTCGTGGACGTTCGCCGTCGGCGACGGCATCGAGCATCTGCTCGCCGACGAGTCCGGGGACCTGTGGGTCGGCTATTTCGACGAGGGCGTGGTCGGCGACGAGCTCAGCCGGCCGGGAGTCCGCCGCTGGTCGGCCGCCGGCGGGCCGCTCTGGGCGTACGACGGCGTGCCGGGGGCCGGCCGCATGGTGGACTGCTACGCGCTGAACGTGGACCGGCGCGCCGTCTGGGCGTATCCGCACACCGACTTCCCGCTGCTGGAGATCCGCGACGGCCGGCCCGTCACGGCGCGCACGACCCCGGTCCGGGGCGCGCGCGGGATCGCGGTCCACGGCGGTCGGGTCGCCTTCCTCGGCGGGTACGGGCAGGAGCGCGACCGTCTGGTGCTGTGCGAGCTCGCCGAGACGGCCGCCGAGCCCGTGTCGTACGGCGCTCTCGTGCGGCACGACGGCGAGCGGGTCGTTCCGCGCCGAGTGGTGAGCCGTGGCTCGCGCGTCTACGTCCAGGACGCATCGTCCCCGTCCTGGGGCGTATACGACCTCTCGTAAAGGCTGCCCCCGCCGGACAGATGTCCGCACGACCGTGCGTTCAGTACGATGGCGCCCATGGCAGCCCGTACCAGCACCCACACCGACGGACGCGTCGAGCGCGGCAACCAGACCCGGCGGCTGGTGCTCGAGCGGACGATGAGCATCGCCTCCGTGGAGGGTCTGGAGGGGCTCTCCCTCGGCCGTATCGCCACCGAGCTGAAGCTCAGCAAGAGCGGTGTCTTCGCTCTGTTCGGCTCCAAGGAGGAGCTCCAGCTCGCGACGGTGCGCGCGGCCGTCGACGTCTTCGTGGACCACGTCGTGCGCCCGGCCCGCGAGCTGCCGCCGGGCGCCGACCGGGTGTGGCGGCTGTGCCAGAACTGGCTGGCCTACTCATCGGGGCGGATCTTCGCGGGCGGGTGCTTCTTCTACGCGGTCAGCGCGGAGTTCGACGCCCGCAGCGGCCCGGTGCACGACGCCGTCGCCAAGACCCGTGACGACTGGACGCGGTATGTGGAGCGGACGCTGGACGAGGCGCGGCTCGCGGGCGGCCTCGATGCGGACCTCGACGCCGCGCAGCTCGCCTTCGAGGTCATCGCGCTGATGGAGGCCGCCAACGCCGCGTCTGTGATGCACGGCGACGCGAGCGCCTACACCAGGGCGGAACGCGGCATCCTCAGCCGGCTGCGCGCCGCGGCGACCGACCCGGCCGCGCTGCCCGACGGCCCGTAGGCCACGCTGCCCAACCGTCCGTAGCCCGCGCTGCCCGACGGCCCGTCGGCCGCGCCCCCTCATCGCCCCCGTCCGACTGCGTCCCCGCAAGACGCGCGGCAGACGGCGTCAGCCCACGCGCGCCTCGTCGCGCCCGGACACCGCGAAGTCCACCGCCTCGGCGATCACGTCCGGGTCGCCGAGGATCCGGCGGTGGCCGAGGCCGCGGGTGACGACGAGCCGGGCGCGCTCCCCATGGGCGTCCGCGATGACCCGCGACTGGGCGAGGGGCACCATCTCGTCGTCCTCGTCGTGGATGAGCAGCACGGGGACGGCCACCTCCTCGGGCCGGTACGCGACGCCGAGGCACCGCCAGACGTCCGGCTCCCCCGGGCACAGCACCCTCTCGATGTGGTCGCGCACCTGCCCCTTCAGCCGCTGGTGCAGCCCGAGTTCGGCGGTGAAGCCGTCCATGAGGTAGTCGAAGCTGCCGACTCCGCCTATTCCGACGATCCGGCGCGCCCTCACCTCGCCGCGGCGCAGCGCGAAGTAGGCGGCAAGGACTCCGAAGGAGTGCGCGACGACGGCCTCGAAGTCGCCGTGGCGGGCGTGCAACTGCCGGATGATCTGCCGGTATTCGACGATGTTGGTGGCCCGGCCCGTCGAGTCCCCGTGCCCCGGCGCGTCGAAGGCGACGGGGCTGTAGCCCTTGGCGCACAGCGCGGCGACGAAGCCGGAGAGTCTGGAGGCGCGCGAGGACCAGCCGTGCACGATCAGCACGGGCCGCTCGCCGTCTCCCCAGGCGTAGACGACCACCTCCTTGCCGTTCACGGCGAGGCTGTCGGTCCGCGCCAGGGCGAGCAGTTCGTGTTCGGAGGGCCGCGCGCGGCTGCGCCCGGCGGGCTTGACGAAGGCGGCGAACGCCATCCGGGCGGCGAGGCGCGGGGCGAGGCGGGACGTGGCGTTCAGGACGGTGCGAAGGAGCGGAGCCATGGGGTTCATACCCGGTTCTCCTCGGTCGGCCGATGAAGTGGCGGAAATATTAGCACGATCGTTCGCACACTTTTATGGCCGACAAAAACCGCGCCGGAGCCGAAGCCCCGCCGCGGCCAGAGACAGAAGGGAGCAACAGACGGAAGGGGGATGACAGCGTGACGGGAGCAGTCGGCTAGTGGCCGTGGCCGCCCGCGCTCGGCTTCGACCCCGCCCTCTCGCCCGCCGGATGGTGCGGATCGTGGCCCGGAATCGTGCCGTCCGGCTTTGCCACCAGGAAGAGGCTCGCCATCCCCATGTCCGAGTGGCTCTGCACATGGCAGTGGTACATCCACGCCCCCGCGCCCACATGCTCGCCCGCGACGATCTGGAAGCCGAAGGAGTCCGCCGGGCCCGTGATCTTGTTGTCGACGATCCGGCTGACGTCATCGGGGCCCGCCAGCAGGCCCGTTCGGTTGTCCGCCCAGCGGTGACCGTGCATATGGAAGGTGTGGTAGTACTCGCCGTGCGTGATCATGATGATCTCGACCCGGTCGCCCACCGTGGCCTGGAAGTTCGGACTCGCGCTCCCCGGCCTGTTGTTGATGGTCATGTCGTTGAAGACGACGGTGAACTGCTTGTCCGGCAGGACGTCGCCCTTCCTGCGCACCACCACGGGACCGTAGAGGCCCTTGCGGATGCCGCCCGTGCCGTGGTCCGTGCCGACCACATGGTCGTGGTAGTGCCAGTAGCCCGCGCTGCCCGGCCGCCATGTGCCGTCGGCGCGCCGACCCGGTGTGTGCGTGCGCCAGGTGTACGTACGCGTGGCGCCCGGCTCGACATGGCTTCTGCTGGACTTGGTGCCGTCGTTGGCGAAGTCGTAGTCCACGCCGTGGGCGTGCAGACTGACCGGCACGTCCATCGTGTTCTCGAACTCGATGTGGAGCGTGTCCCCTTCGTTCAGCTCGATCAACGGACCCGGGATCGTCGCCTTGCCCTTCTCCAGGCCGTAGCCCATCTGGCCGTCCGCCAGCTTCTCGGCGTACAGCCTGAGATGGCGCACCTGGCCGCCGGCGGGGGCAACCCTCAGCGCGCTCGCCGAAGAGGTCGCGGAGGTCGCAGTCGAGGCGGACGCCAGCGACAACGATGTCGCGCCGACCGCGCCGGCCGCGCTCCCCGCCAGCAGCCGTCGGTTGAAGCTCCGTCTGTCCATGCCGAACTCTCCACCCTTCTTTGGAGGTTGACGGGGCGCAGGCGACCCCGGGACGGCCACACGCTAGCCGGGTGATCTTCGTTTATCCACACCCAGGACAAAGTTTGTGCTTTCGGGGTCGTATCTCTTGGCGAACCACGAAAAGAGGTCTAGTTTCCAAGGCTGTTGTTGTGACCACAGAGGGGTGGGTGACCCATGCAGCGCGCACCACATCACCGGTCGAGATCCCGAAGCAGCGCTCTGGCGGCGGTACTCGGCGTCGGCGCACTGACCGCTTCCCTGCTCGGCTCAGGCGCCGTCGCCTCGGCCAAGCCCTATCCCGAGCCACCTGCGACAACGTTGTCCCTGCCATCGCCGCCGGGCGGCGAGAACGTACGCGTCCTCGTCTTCCACGCCTCGGCGACCGAGGAGTCGCCGACCGTCGACGCGGGCATCGCCGCGATCGAGAGCATCGGGCTGACCGGGCCCGCGGCCGGCCGGTTCAAGACGGAGGCCACGGACGACGGGGCGGTGTTCACGGACGCGGCCCGGCTCGGGAAGTACAACGCGGTCGTCTTCCTGACCGGCGGCGGCGATGTGCTCGACCCGGAGCAGGAGGCCGGCCTCGAGTCGTATCTGGAGGCCGGCGGCGGCTTCCTCGGCGTCCATGACGCGGCGCGAACGGAGCCGTACTCCGACTGGTTCACCGGGCTGATCGGCGCCCGGCCCGCCGGCGCCGCGAGCTCCGTGCAGCGCGCGGTCGTCGAGGTCGGCGACCGCCGGCATCCGGCGACCGCGTCGCTGCCGCTGCAGTGGAAGCGGCCCGACAAGTGGTTCAACTGGGCGACGAACCCCTCCGGCAGCGTGCACACCGTGGCGCGGGTCAAGGAGAGCTCCTACCAGCCCGCCGCCGGGGCCAACGGCTGGGACCACCCGGTCTCCTGGTGCCGCGACTACGACGGCGGCCGCTCCTTCTACACCGCCATGGGCGGCACGGTCGACAGCTTCGCCGAGACCGACTTCCGCGACCATCTGCGCGGCGCCCTCGCCTGGACCACCCGGCTGTCGCGCGCCGACTGCAAGGCCACGATCAACGCCAACTACACGGCCGAGCGCGTCACCCAGCCCAACCAGCCGGGACAGAACGACCAGATCGGCGAGCCGCACGGCCTGGTCGCGGCGCCCGACGGCAAGGTGCTCTACATCGGGCGCGGCGGCGCCGACTCGAGCAAGCCCGTCGTCACCGACTGGAACAACCCCGACATCGGCAAGGGCAGGGGCGAGATCCATGTGTACGACCCGAAGACGAGGAAGGCCGCCCTCGCCGGCGCGCTGACCGTCTTCGGGAACAAGGGCGGCGGCGACGAGCTGATCAAGAACGAGGAGGGCCTCCTCGGCATCGAGCTCGACCCGGACTTCATGACCAACGGCTGGGTGTATCTGCACTACACGCCCCATGCGCGGATCAACCGCGACACCCATATGGCCGAGCGGTACGTCTCGCGCTTCACGCTGGACCGCGCTGCCGACAAGCTGGACCTGTCGAGCGAGAAGGTGCTGCTGAAGTGGCCGGTGCAGATCCACAGCTGCTGCCACTCGGGCGGCGGGATGTCCTGGGACTCGAAGGGCAACCTCTACATCGCCACCGGCGACAACAACTCCTCGGGCTTCAGCGGCGGCTACTCGGGCAACAACCCGCAGCCCGCCTTCAAGGGCGTCTCCTTCGCCGACGCCCGCCGCACCGCCGGCAACACCAACAACCTCAACGGCAAGATCCTGCGGATCCACCCCGAGGACGACGGCACGTACACGCTGCCGTCGGGCAACCTCTTCACGGGCGAGGAGCCGGACGAGGGCGGCGGGAAGACCCGCGGCGAGATCTATGTGATGGGCGTGCGCAACCCGGCGCGCATCTACGTCGACAAGTCGACCGACATCCTCTACGCGGGCTGGGTCGGCCCGGACGCGGGCTCGCCGTCGACCACCTGGGGCCCGGCGAAGTACGACACGTTCGCCGCCATCACCCAGGCGGGCAACCACGGCTGGCCGTACTGCATGGGCAACAAGCAGCCCTACCGCGACCGCGCTCTGCCGGACCCCGGCAAGCCGCTGGGGTGGTACGACTGCAACGCCCCGAAGAACGAGTCGCCGAACAACGACGGCCTGGTGAACCTGCCGCCGGTCACGGCCAACACCATCTGGTACTCGCCGCAGGGCGGCGGCCCCGACTTCCCACGGGACGCGAAAGGCGTCCCCAGCTACAAGCTCGAGGAGCAGAAGCTGCTGCTGCCGTGGCTCAAGGGCGGCGGCCAGGCGACCATGAACGGCCCGGTCTACCGCTATGACGCGGCGGTCGAATCGGCCGCCAAGTGGCCAGCGTACTGGGACGGGAAGTGGTTCGTCGGCGACTTCTACGACGGCGACCAGCCGCGCCACGCGGTGCTCACCGACCCCAAGACCGTGGGCAAGGGCGGCATCCCGGTGCACGCCGAGTCGCTGAAGAAGATCGTCCCGGTGGGCGCGGACGGCATCCGCAACCTCATGGACTGGAAGTTCGCGCCGGACGGCTCGCTGTACGTCCTGGACTACGGGCGCGGCTTCTTCACCTCCGACTCCAAGTCCGCGCTGTGGCGCGTCGCGTACAAGGGCGGCGAGCCGACGCCGTCCGCGGACAGGCTGGCACGGAAGGCGGCGCGGTGAGAGCGACGAGAGCGGCGCGGCAGAAGGCCGCGAGCTTCTGGACGGCCCTGCTGGCCGCCGTGGTGATGATCACGGGCCTGACGTCGGCCGCCGCGTACGGCAAGGCCGACGACCGGCTGGCCGACCAGGTGCTGACCTGGACGGCGGGCGACGCCATCGACCGCTATCTCTCCTTCCCCGCCACGGCGGTGGCGGGCAAGGCCGTCGTCGTCTTCGAGAACAGCAGGGCGACCGGCAACACCACCGGCATGCCGCACACGCTGACCTTCGACGTCTCCGACCCGGAGTACAACAACGACGTCCCGCTGAACATCCTCGCCAATCCCAACGACGACAAGGGCGGCAAGCACACCGCCGAGGTCACCCTGACCCCGGGCCGCTACCTGTTCAAGTGCACGATCCCCGGGCACGGCGCCATGCAGGGGATCTTGAACGTCACCGAGGGCGGCGGCGAGGACACCACGGCGCCCGACACCTCGGCGAAGGTCGACGGCGACAAGAACGCCGACGGCGCGTACGTCGGCCAGGCCGCGGTGACCGTGTCGGCGACCGACGCGGGATCGGGCGTGGACAGGATCGAGTACGCGGTGGGGGCCGACGGTCCCTGGCGGCCGTACACCGCGCCCGTCGTCGTGAACACGGTGGGCACGCACAAGATCCGCTACCGGGCCGCCGACAAGGCCGGGAACGTCTCCGCCGAGAAGGCCGCGGAGTTCGCGGTGGTCGCCCCGCCGACCGACGACAGGACGCCGCCGGAGACGTCGGCGACGGTGAGCGGCGAGAAGAACGAGCAGGGGCAGTACCTGGGGATGGCCACGGTGACCGTGACCGCCTCCGACACCGGCTCGGGCGTCAACGCCATCGCGTACGCGATCGGGACGGGCGGCGACTGGCGGCCGTACACCGCTCCGGTGATGGTCCATGAACCGGGCACGCACAAGATCCGCTACAAGGCGACCGACAAGGCCGGCAACGCCGCCGCCGAGAAGGCCGTGGACTTCACGGTGGTCGCCCCGCCCGCCCAGGACAAGACGCCGCCGGTGACGACGGCCGGGGTGAGCGGCGAGAAGAACTCCGACGGCGCGTACGTCACCAGCGCCAAGGTGACGCTCACGGCGACGGACTCCGGAGCGGACGCCTCGGGCGTGGACAAGGTCGAGTACTCCCTCGACGGCGGTCCGTACCTCGTGTACACCGCCGCGGTCCTGGTGGACCGGGTCGGCTTCCACACCGTGCTGCACCGGGCGAGCGACAAGGCGGGCAACACCTCCGCGGCGAAGAAGGTCTCCTTCGCCGTCGCCGAGGGCGGCGGGGTCCCGGCGCCCGCCTGCCCCGAGTGGGACGAGCGGCTGACGGTGATCGTCGGCACGGTCGACACGGGCGTGCCGAACCGCGTCACGCGCGGCCGCTGCACGATCAACGAGCTGATCGAGGACGAGAAGGACTGGTCCTCGCACGCGCTGTTCCTCAAGCACGTGGACAAGGTGCTCGACAAGCTGCTCGCGGACAACGTCGTCGACGCGCGCGAGCGCAAGGCGGTCTACCGGGCGGCCAAGCAGTCCGGGATCGGCAAGCCGGGCCAGAACACCGGCTACCGCGATCTGTTCGACGGCACCCAGGCGACGTTCGGGAAATGGCAGCACGTGGGCGGCGGCGCCTTCGGCCTCAGCGGCGACGGCGCGATGACCAGCAGCACCACGGTCCCGGGCATGGGCATGCTGTGGTTCCCGCAGCGGCGGTACGGGGACTTCTCGCTGAAGCTCCAGTGGCGCGACGACGCCCCGGGCACCGGCAACGCCAACGGCGGCGTGTTCGTGCGCTTCCCCTATGTCCACGACAACCCGGAGGAGTCGCGTCCGGAGTGGGTCGCGATCAAGTACGGCCATGAGGTGCAGATCCTCGACCGTCCCGACGGCGACATGTACAAGTCGGGCTCGATCTACGGCTTCGACCGGGTGGGGCTCGGCGGCGCGGGAGCGACGCCGAAGGGCACATGGAACGACTACGAGATCAGGGTGGTCGGCCAGCACTACTCGGTGCTGCGCAACGGCGTGCTCGTCAACGAGTTCGACAACACCGGCGGCCAGGCGTTCACCCCGCCGCGCGGCGACGACCCGGGCACGGACGGCCGGCGGTACTCCTCCGGCTACATCGGGCTCCAGGTCCACGGCACGACGGACGTGATCTCCTACCGCAACATCAGGGTCAAGGAGCTGTAGCCTCCGGCCTCCCTCCAACCCCCCCTCCAGCCGGGGCCCGCCGTCCACGACGGCGGGCCCCGGCCTTCGCCATCCGGGCGGCTACTCACCTTCGCGCCCGAGAAGGTGAGCAGACCTACTCAGGCCGAATCGACTATGGCCTGAAATCATCACGGCATGCTCAAACACACGAGCGATCCGTCGTGGCGGGTCGGGATAACCGGCGTCGGCAGCGCGCTGCCGGACGCGGTGCTGACGTCGCAGGACCTGCAGCGCGAGGCGGTCCAGGCGTTCTCCGGCGCCGGCAAGGCCCTGCCGCCCACGCTGATCGCCCAGGCCACCGGCATCGACACACGCCGGATCGCGGCCGACGACGAGTACGCGTCGACGCTCGCCGTGCGCGCCGCCCGCCAGGCCCTGGCCTCCGCGTCCCTCGACCCGCACGACGTCGACCTGCTGCTCTTCGCCTCCGCCTCGCGCGACATGGCCGAGCCCGCCACGGCGCACATCGTGCAGGCCGAACTGGGCTCCAGGGCGCACGCCCTGGACGTCACCAACGCCTGCAACAGCTTCGTCAACGGCATCGACCTCGCCCGGACCATGATCCTGGCCGGCCGCGCCCGGCGCGCCCTGGTCGTCACCGGCGAGACGCCGAGCCGCGCGATACGCCGGGCGCCCGCCGACTTCGCCGCGTTCCGGGACGGCTTCGCCGGCTACACCTTCGGCGACGCGGGCGCGGCCGTCGTGCTGGAGGCCGTGGAGCGCGGCGGCATCCTCGACGTGGACACCGAGACCCGCTCCGAGCACTGGGAGGTCGGCGGCATCCCCGGCGGCGGCTCCCGGCATCCGCGCGGCGACGAGCACACCTACTTCCGCGGCGACGGCCACGAGCTGCGCGGCGTCTTCGAGAAGACGGGCGCCTCGGTCGTCGAACGGACCCTGCACCGCGCGCACATGGACTGGGACGGGTTCGCGAAGGTCCTGGTGCACCAGGTGACGGCGCCCTATCTGGAGCGCTTCACCGAGCTGACCGGGGCGCCCGCCGAGAAGCTGGTGGTCACCGTCCCCGAGCTCGGCAACATCGCCAGCGCGAGCATCGGGGTGCAGCTGCGGCTGGTGTACGAGGAGCTGGCGCCGGGCGACCGGGTGCTGTTCGTGGGACTCGGCGGCGGCATCAGCATCATGACGATGGTCTGGGAGAAGTCATGAGCGGACAGGACGCGCTGTGGGTGATCGTGCCCGCCCACCAGGAGGAGGCGCGAATCGCGGACACGCTCGACGCTCTCGCCGCGCAGCAGGACGGCGACTTCACCCTGCTCGTCGTCGACAACGGCTCCTCGGACCGCACCGGCGCCATCGCCCGGGACTTCGCGCGGAGCGCGCCGTTCCCCGTCGAGGTGCTCGACGAGCCCGAGAAGGGCGTCGGCTGCGCCGTGGACACCGGTTTCCGGTACGCGATCGGCCGCGGCGCGACCCTGCTGGCCCGTACGGACGCCGACTGTCTGCCGCGGCCCGGCTGGACGGCCGCCGCCCGCTCCGCGCTGGGCGGCGGCGCGGAGCGCATGGTGTGCGGCCGCATCGTGGCCCGCCGCGACGAGCACGGCCGGATCGGCCGGGGCGGCTTCGCGGTCCTGGTGTCGCTGGCCGCCCTCTTCGGCCGGCTGAGGCCCGCCCACGCCCGCAGGAACGGCTACCGCGCGCCGTACCGCATGCACGCGGGGAACAACATGGCGATCACCGCCGACCTGTATCTGGCCGCCGGCGGGATGCCGCGCCGGCCCTCGCCCACCGACCGGCTGTTCCTCAACCGGGTGCGGCGGCAGACCGACGAGATCGTGCGCGCGCGGGCCATGGTCGTGGAGAACTCCACGCGACGGCTGCGGGCGTACGGGATCAGGGGAACGGCCCGCTGGTATCTGGACCGGGGCAGCGGCGGGCGCGGGGACGACCCGCGCTGAACTCCGCCCCGCTCTCACGCCGTTCGGCCGCGCCCGCGCCGACGTACCGTCGCCTAACCCTGGATGGCATCGATGCTCGACCTTCTCGACCACGCGCTGCGCGCCGCGCCCGAGCGGCCCGCCCTGCTCGGCACGGCCCGCACCGGGCAGGTCCGGGTACGGGCGACGCGAGGGGAGCTCGCCGAGCTGGCCGACGCGTACGCCTCGTCGCTGTACGCGCGCGGCCTGCGCGCCGGGGACACCGTCGGATCGGCATGGCCAACGGCCTGTGGACCGACGTCACGGGCGCCGAGAGCGGCCCCTTCCACTTCCTCGCCACGCCCTGGGGCGTGCTCCTCGCGGAG
>NZ_JBFAYB010000155.1:0-11887 GCF_040681075.1 Streptomyces sp. NPDC051907
GCGAACGACCAGGACGCCGCGGCCTCCCTGGTCGCGGTCACCGCGCGCACGAACCGCTCCAAGGCCGACCAGGACCCCCGCGAGTGGATGCCGCCGCTGCCCGACGCGCACTGCCGCTACGTCTCCGAGTGGGTGGCCACCAAGCTCCGCTGGGGCCTGACTGTGGACGAGGCCGAGCTCGACGCCCTGGGTCTGTACGCCGAAGGACCCTGCGAGACCGCGCTGGTGAACTACACCCCCGCACCGTAGCCCGCACAGCACCTTGTCGACCCAGCGGAAGCCATGCGCCGCGCCCGAGCCTTCTCCACTCCAGGGTCTCGGCGCGGGCGTGGTGGATGAGGCGGGAGGCGAGGATTTCGCCCTGCCGGCGCGGCCATCGCGGTGTCGTCCATGACGATGTGCACGGCAGGCGCGGGCGGCGTTGGAGGCCGGGCACCCTGCGGCAGTCAGGAGCGGACCGAGCCCGAGCAACAGGCTGGCTGCCGCGGCTCCCGACGTGATTGGCGGGCTACTGCCGTGTGAGGCCTGTGGCCAGGGCCGGTCGGCTCTCCTGTCGCCCGCCACCCCGTCCGCGTTCGTGGCGCTGAGACCGGCGGCGAGGCCACGCCCACGAGCCAGGACGCCTCGCCGTGAGTCGGCACGAACTCGGGGGTCGATCCCCGCAGAGCACAGCATCCGACCCGCGGGTTCCCGCTGAAGAGCCTTCAGTTTCCCTGACCCCACGGGGCTCACCGGCCTAGGGGAACATCGGTGCAGCGGATATTGGTGAGAAGGTCATGGGCGGCTAGCACAGTGATCCACTTCGCTTCTGCGTCAAGTCCAGACGTGTTGCATCGCCTCCGAAGAGGCAACGCGCGCAGTAGTCCCGAGGGTGCGCGTGATCTCCAGCGGCCGCGCGGTGGACTCAACCGGTCAGTGGTCTGTCCGCGATGGCATGGCTTTCCCGGAGCTGACGGAGCCGGGCGGAGCCTCTGTTCGACAGCCTTCTGGCTCACGCCGGTGGCCCGCGCCCGCCTCGTCCGCGCCCTCTACGAACGCCTGGATCGCCTGGACGCCGCGGCAGTCACTCAGGCCGTGTGAGTCGCCCCGCTACACCTGGAAGGCGGCCACGCTCTCCAGCACGGCGCGCTGTCGCGGGTCGATGGGCACGTCGGGCTGGCGCAGCATCGTGCCGTTGGCGCACAGCCTGCACAGTCCGATCACCGGCATCGCCCTCTCCGACAGCCTCGGCTGAGACACCCGCACCCGCTGACGAACATCCGCGAACGCTCCACCCGCGCCCCGGCGTCCTGCGATCATCGACCCATCCCCAAGCGAGCGACACGAACTGAGGAGCGCCATGGCCTGGGCCTACGCGGAACTTGCAAAGGAAGCCAGCAGGCGAGGCGGCCCCCTCGCGTTGCGGCGCTTCTACACCGGTCAAGGCGTCGTCATCGGCGGCGTGGTCGCCAGTGCCGCTATCGCCGGGACCCTGGCCCACGACAAGCGGAGCAAGCGCCGCGCCGCCGCTGCTGCTGCCGCCGAGGCCGCGCCCGCGGCCACCGGAGCGCCGGCACCCGGCGACGCCTCGGAGCCCGGGCGCAGCTGACTCCGGCCCGGGTCGGGCGTGCCTCACTCCTCATCGGTCTGCTCGTCTTCCGGCTGGTCTTCCACCGGCTCCGGAAGGCAGGCACCCAACGGCGGGTACTGCTTGAGCTGGATTGGCTGGTACGGCGGATACGTGGACAGGTCCACGTCGGAGCTCTGCTGTAGCAGGTTCGGCCACGCGATCAGCGCCCCCAGCAGCACTTCGATCCACGTGGGCTTGCGGCCTTCCGCCGCAGCGATCTGCATGACGCGCTGCACACTCTCCGCGCTCGACTGCATGGGCGGCCAGTCGACGGCGGAGGCATCTTCGACGGGCACCGCCCTGGACGACGAGATGATCCGCGGTCTGTGATCGTCCCCGGACCGGCCGGGAAACAGAATCCGGGTCTCCCACGTGCACGCGGCCTGCACGAGCGTCGTGCCGATAGCCAGGCCCACGAGCTGCCAGCGGGCGGTGGCGACGATCCAGCTCTTGGCACCGAGCTGGTAGGCCTCGACATCGCTGACGTCAGTGAGCTGCACCCGGACTTCCGCCGGGAACGCCCACGTCTGAGCCGTGATCGCCTCGCCCTCGCGGGTCCGGACGTGGATGGGCGCGGTGCCGCGGCTCCAGACCGATTGCGCGGTGAGGGCGACGTACTCCGTGTGGAACGTCAGGAGGCCAAGCGCGTCTGCCTCGCTGACCGGGACCCGTGGAGCGACGGTCTCCAGCAGCTCGTCAAGGTTCGTGAGGTGAACGAAGCGGTCGCCCAGGTCCGCTACGTCGGCGTCCATGGGCGGCGGGTAGGCGTCCCCTTTGGTGAAGTCCCTGTGGTTGTTGCTGACGAAGTACACCGTTTCGTCGGGGTGTTCCCGCGCGTACTCCACGGCAGTCAGCCAGATCGCGACATCCCTCGCGCCAACCTTCACCCTCTTGTCGCCCTCACCCTTCGTGGTGGCCGGCGGCAGGACGTTGGCCTCCCGGTACAGGCCCTCCATGGCCGCCTCACCGCTCGTCGGGAGCACATCCAGGAAGCTGTACTTCTTCCGCCACATCTCCCGGACGCCCTCGGGGTCCGGCTCCTCAAGCTTCGGCTCCGTTCGGTGGCTCTTGTTCGCGAGCTGACGTAGGGCGCGAGCCGCGGCCCGGTGCGCCTCCACGTACTCCAGGGCCTTCTGGGCCGCAAGCTCCTCGACCGCCATGGAGGGCGCTCCGACCCTTTCCGTCCCGGTTGCCACGATGGCGCGGAGGACTTCCACCTCACTGCCGTCGAGGCGCATACCGCGTATGACGCATGTGTCCAGAATGATCATTCCGCTGCCCTAGCTCTCGCGATGTGTCCAGCAACGACTAGCACCCGGACCGCCCCGCCCGCAGTGGAGTTGACAGATCATCCCGGTGTGCTGCCGACATCGCGCGATGCCAGCGTGGTCGTCTGGCCGAACAGCCCCGCGTGGCCGGGTCATGAGGGCGTCCCGCGCGAGCCGGTGGCGCTCCGCCTGCTGGGCGGGGCCCGGGTCAGGCGTGCTTACTCGATGGGAGGGCCGGGCAGTGACGTCTCGGTGTCCGGAGGCGCGTCCCACCTGCCCGGCTGCCCGCTCAGAGGTATGGAGCCGAGCCGGACGGTCAGGTCGTCACCTCACGACGACCTTGCCCTTCATCATCGAGATGTGCCCGGGGAAGGTTCACAAGAAGCGATAGCCGTGGGGAAGAGCACTTCTCCCGGCTGGGCCGGCGCCAGGGGCGTTGGCGGTGGCGGCTGGAAGGCTGGTCGGATGAACGGTGACGAGCAGCTGCTGCGGGCGCGGCCGGGTCTACGGAGCTAACCACGGCGACCCCCGTCCCTGCCCTCTACGCTGCCGTCATGACGCTGAACGCCGACGAGCATGAGCTCCTTCGCCTGATCGCCCAGTCACCAGAGCCCGTGGCCGCCTCCGACTTCTTTCACACCATCCACCCGGCGAACTTCGAGCGAAGCGCCGCCGAGGAAGACCCCCGGCGCGTGGCATGGCAGGAGAAGCAGTTCGGGCTCTACAAGGCGACGATCGACCTGCACGACGGCGGTCTCATCCGGATCGTCCACCCGGCGAACGGAGAGCGGCCAGACCTGATGGAGGCCACCGAGGCCGGCCACGCAGCCCTGACCTGAGGGCCTTGCCGGGTGGGCCCGGTCGGGCCCACCCCAGCGCTGAAAGAAGAGAGGCAGCACTACGTGGCTGCGATGCCGTTCCCGTTGCAGTGCTGACAGCCCGCCGCTTCACCACATGGCGAGCTGCTCGTGCTCGGGCAGGTCGAGGTGGACGATCCGGCCCTGAGGCAGGACGGCGGCGAGTTCGCGCGCCTCGTGGTCGCTGCGGACCAAGACCAGCTCCTCCGTGAGCGTGGGGCAGTCGGCGACCAGAGTGAATCAATTATTGTGAGAGGAGGGGGCGGATGAATCTAATTCACAAGGTGAACTCCGTCGAAAGTCGAGAAGACCTTGCGAGCTTCCTCAGGGCTGCTGCGGAAGATCTCTCTCGTGGAGATTCAGAGTGGGAGAACGCGACACTCGAGTCCTTTCTGGAGGGCTGGGCGGCTTGGTTGGACGATATGCCTGGATGGTGCGCCAACCGAGCTGAGGCGGTACCGAGTCAGCCGAGCTGGCCGTTGGTGGCGCATATGGTCATGGCGGCAAGAGTGTATGAGTAGCGCGATGAATGCTGAGCGCCGCTTGAACGTCTCGAGAAGTCGCGCATTCGTAGTGGCAGCTGAAACTACGAAACTAAAGCGTGTTCCAGAACGCTGTGATCTGGGCATTTCTCTTGTATGCGTGGAGTGTTGAGGGCTGGGCCTTTTGGGTGGAGACGTTCACCGGGCTGCGGGTGCGACAGTTCGAGGGCTGTTGCGGGTGTTCGCCCACGGGCGACACTTCCGGGGGGCACCCCGGCGTTCGCGGCCGCCAGGACGGTCTCGCTTCCAGGCTGAGATCGCGTGTGGCCCCCGGACCAGGTCGGTCTGGGGGCCACGTTGCGCGTGGGGTCGGCTATCGGCGCATGAGGAGGGGGAGCAGGGCGGCCATGAGGCTGCATGCGGCGATAAGGATCTGCAGGCTCCGGCCGGGGCTGTACGGGATTCGGACGAGCAGCCCGGCTCTGTTGCTGTCGGACGACTTGGCGGTCGTGGTGGTTCGCATGTGCCGTACCTCGGCGATCTCAAGCCGGGCCCGGTGATACATCCAGACGTCGATCTGGTCCTGCGGCATGCCGCAGGCGCCGACGACGGCGGCGAGGACCTCAACCGGGGGAAGCTGGTCCTCGTTGAGGATCCTGTGCAGCGAGCTGCGGGAGACGACGAGGTCGTAGCGGCGCACCCGCTGCTCCATCTCGCGCAGGCTGACCTCGCTCTGGACCCACAGAGCGCGCAGGAGCTCCATGAGGTCCTTGGGCACGGTGCACAGGGAGAGGGCCCCCGTGATCGGGTCGACGTGCACAGGGACGCCGGCACGCCCCGCACTTGCCATGGCCTGCTGGATGAGCGTGGCCATGTGCACGTCCAGGCCGCCCGGCGGAGGCTCGGCAGAGGGGGCGTCCTCTTCGCGGCGGATGCCGCGCATCTTTGGAAGTGACATGCCGCCGATGGTCTGCCGCACGACTCCGGCCGTGTTGTGGCGCACCACGAGGGCCGACGATGCGTCGGGGCCGTCCGGCTCCTTCGCGGGTGCGGAGTTCTTCTCCTGGACGGCCTGCTGACGCAGAGCCAGCAGAGGGGCCGGGGCCATGCCGCATGCGGCCGCATACTTCTCGATCAGCGCGACTGTCGGGATGCGCTTGCCCGACGTGGCGTCCGACAGGGCGCTGATCGAGTAGTGGGTGGCCTTGGCGACCTCGGTCAGCTTCATGTCGCCGCGGCCGTCGCCGAGCGCCTCCACCAGCTGCTGCAGGCTGGGCGTCATCGGCGGCAGAACCTGTCGGCGCGGTCGGCCGTGCGGGCGGGACGTCGCCATCAGGCTGCCCCCGCCGGGTGCGGCGCCGAACCACCGAACCCGCCGAGGAAGCGGTCGATGAAGTCGCGCACCTTGTCGGCGCGTTCCCTCACGCTGGCCGTCAGGGCTCCGGTGCAGGAGACGACCAGGAAGCACACTGTGCCGAGCAGCATCTCAACGACGCGGAGCACGACGGACATCGCGGTGACGCCGACGGCGACGGCCTCGGAGGCCTCGGCGAAGACGTAGTAGAACGACCAGCCGATCGCGGCGCCCGTCGCCGTGGCGGTGATCAGCGGGATCATCCGGAACGCACGGCCGGTCGCCGGCGGCTGTGCCGCTGCGGTCGTGACGGCGCCGTCGCTTGCCGTCGCCGCGAGTGCCAACTCCACGGTCTGCACGGCGATGTCGGCAGCGGTGATGCCGACGGCGACGGCCTGGGCGGCTTCGCCGAAGGAGGCGTAGAGCCAGAGCCCTGCCGTGGCGCCCAGCATCAGGGCAAGAGGTACCAGCACCAGGCGCCAGCCCTCCGGGCCCGACGGCAGGCACAGACTTCCCCCGCGGGGACTACTGCACTGCATTGCATGTTCCTTCCACAGTCACTGGGGACAGGCCTTGCTGCTCCTGCGCTGAGCCGGAGCCCCCGCACATGGGCTGTGCGGGGGTCCGCGCAGGTGAAGGCCTGCATTCGGCTGGACTGAAGGAGTGAGATACCGCCACACGGCCCTCCACAGACCTTGAGCGTGACGGGCTCCATTCCCTTGCCCTTCGCACAATCATGGCGCCTCGCCCACGGCAGTACCACGCTGGGTAACGCCTCCTTCCACATTCTGAAAAAAGGCTGCGCCAAACCCAGTTCACCCGTTAGAGGGACGATCTAGATCGCAATTCCGCTACCGTTCACGCGTTCTAGTGAAGCGTACTATTGTGCGAATTGTTAAGTGGCTTGCACTCCACGCGAGTTGTGGCCCGCATTCACTCGCCAGGGGGAGCGGCGAGAGTGAAAAAACAGGTCTCTGCCCATCCGATGATGCTGACGTTGAGGCGTTCTCGCAGGTCACGGTTGTATGGGCTTTTTCATTTTTTCGGACACCGTCCAGTGGAAGACGTACCATAGACGGCGTGACCCATGTCCTCGTTACATGGACACAGCGCCCGCGTTCAGCGGGCCATCCGAGCCACAGTCAAGGCTGGACGTGCCCTCGGATTGAGGTCCCCCACGCTCCACACGTCGGGGGACCTCGCTGCTTCTGCAGTCGGTACGGCCTGCGGCCTGTGAACGGACAGGACCGACAGACGGGCATGCGGTCGCCCTCAGGCGAGGCATTCCTTCTGACGCTGCCACCTGATTGACGGTCCTTGTCGGTGCCCGAACGCTCACGAACCGGGTGAACAGGCGAGAGGCGAACGCCCAATCCAGCCGCCGGCTACCGCGCAGCTCCCGTCGCCCGCTCACGGCTCTCCATGCTTCCTCGCACCTGGCGCCGCTCAGTTCTCCGCAGCGGGCTGTGGCGACCAGGCGCCTCAGATATCGGCATGAACGGAACTGTCGTGTGACTCCAGCCTGACGACGAGAACTCCCGACCCGGTCTCGGCTGCCAGTGAGGCTCTCCAGATCCGGTCGTGCCATTCCGGCGGCCACGCCGTGCTGCCATCCCACAAGACCCCCTCCAGATTGACCCCGTCCAGGTCCGCGGACCGAAGGTCCGCGCCGCAGAAATCAGTACTGGCCCGGTCGACCTCGTTCACCACGGCGGCGAGAGCAGCCGCCTCCCGCTGCGCCAGATCCAGATCGTCGACCAGGTCTTGTGCCACCTCGACCGCGCCCAGACACGAGACGTCCTCCTCCAGCAGATGCGGCAACAGCTCCGACTCCAGCAACTGCTGCGCACTTTCGACCATGGCCGAAAGACGCAGGCCACACGTAGACAGACCGTTGACGACGGTCTCCAGATAGTCGTAGCCCACCACCGCTGGAGGCGGCTGGACCGACTCCGGCAACGCTCGAACGGCCGCGATACGGGAACTGACCTGCGTGAGCTGCTGGCATGCATCCGGCGACAGCCGCTCCGCCTCCAGATCTGCCGTGAGCCCCCGGAAGTGCTCCAGCGCGTCTCGCAGTATCCGAACCAAGTCCGCAGGCCAGTAGTCACGCGAGATACGCAAGGCATCCTCGCGGTACTTCAGCCGCACCGCCGCCGGCCTCTGCGCCAGCGTCCGCCACCCGTCGTACGTGCTGCCCCGGGGCACCGGCAGCTGCCGGTACGCGGGCCGCTTCCTTCCCCCCGCCAGACGCCGGCCGACGGCCGCAGCGGTCTGCCGGTGGACAGCCGCCAGCAGCCGCCCCAACGCCCGGTCCGGGTCGTGCAGCTCCGGAGGCCCGCCACTGCTCATCAGCCCGTCGTCAACCACTGTCCCCAGCTGCTCATGCGCACTCGCCAGCAGCAGGTCGAGCTGTTCATCTGCACTGTCTCGGCTCATGACTCCTCCTCTCCGGCAACGTCTGACCCCTCCAAGCGAAGCTGCCTCTTCAACGTCGCTCGCGCCCGTGACAGGTTCTGACGTGCAGCCTCAGGGGTGGTCCCCATGGCCTCAGCGCTCTCCCGCGTGGTGAACCCGTCCAACGTCCACGCCAGAACTGCACGCTGCTTGGCCGGAAGCCGCAGCAGCAACTCCACGACACGCCGCTCCTCAACACCGAGCTCCGCCGCATGCGCGGGGGTCTGCCAGTTCGCCACGGGCTCCGGGATCTCAGCGCAGGCGTCCTCCTGGCGCACCTGCTGGCGAATATAGGAGCGCCAGGCGACCTTCCGCAGCCAGGCCTTGGGGTGGCGGATACGCGCTCCGGGCCTGCACATTTGGGTAAAGGCGTCCTGGGCCGCGTCCTGGGCCTCACTCCAGGAGGCCCCGTTCAGCAGCAAGAAGCGCACGAGACCCGGGAATTCACCAGCGTGCAGATCTTCGGCCAGGTCCCGTCCCTGCAAGGCCGGAGTTTCCGCATACGTATCGCTCACACGCAGCTCGGCACTCGGGGCATCATCCACGACGGCGCCCCCCGCCCCGGCCGAGCCCAGGTTTCCGTCCTATGCCGCCCGCCGATCGTCCCGCCTCGAACCGGACCGTCCTGACACAGTCGTTGCCTCTCCTTCGCAGGACAGCCCGAAGACCTCGACTCCTGGGCAACACCCGTTCCACGTACCCCTCCTGGCGCTCACTCAGCGATGCCGCGGAGCCGGCATCCCACCTCTAGTGCGCCGGGCGGATCAATGTGTGACATGCTGCGCAGCCGAGGCAGGGCTCACCGTCCGTGCCTGGCCGGACCGGGGCGGGGGAGGTGGGCCGGGTGCTGGGTGCGCAGGACGATGACGGCGCCGTCGCCGATGCAGGGCCTTGCAGGGCTTGCTGGTCGGGCATGGACCCTGGGTGAACTCGCTGGACAGGGTGTCGTCCAGGTCCGAACGCGCGACGGTCGTCTTCGCCTCGGCGATCTGCCTGTCTCACGCAGGACTTTGTCGTCGCCGGGCGGAGTCCGGCTGCGAGGCGCCCTTCGAACCAAAGTCCGTGACGTTTCGTCTGCGGGGAGGTCAGGGACGCGTTGACGTGTTGCTCGCGGACGGATTCAGGCGTCGTCTACCGGGTGGTCTCCCGCTCGGGTACCGCCGCGGTACGGGCCGGGGCGCCGCGGCGGCCGCGGCCCCGGGGACGCGCCGCAATCAGCCCCCGACTGCGGCTGGTGACGGGCGTGTCCGACGCGACAGGGAGTTCGATGCACGGTGTGGGCGGGAGGTCAGGCCGTGCTGCCCTGGGCTGAGATCGCCTTCTCCTGCTTCCTCCGGAAGGTTTTCTCCTTCTGCCTGCGCCATGGCTGCCACCACTTGGGGTGGTAGTTCAGGTCATGCCGAGCCACTTCGAGGAAGGCATTCTCCGCTTGGCCGTATGCTGCGTTTGCCTGCTTGAACTCTTCCCCGGTCCCGCCGAGGGCAGAGGCCGCTGCCGCCAGCTTCTCGGCGGCCCCGATGACGTAGACGGGCGCGCACAGCCGCAACTCGAAGAGCGCGCAGACAAGCTCGTTCCCCGAGGCCCTCAGGGCCGGCAGGACCACCTTGAAGAACGGCTCCTCAGATTTGGGTTGTTCGCGCGCGCTGGCGGCCCAGGCTGCGTTCAACCCAAAGCGGGCGGCAGCTTCAATGAAGCGCCGGTAGGTCTGGGATCGGTCCTCTGGGCTCCCGACTCGCACTACGCCGACAGGGCGATAGCGGCCGATGAGAGCGGTCGTGACGCTACCCACAGCGCGGACGCCTGCTGTGGCCGCGCCGACCGAAGCGAGTTCCATGCGAGCCTTTTACCACCCGTGCGGCGGCGAATCGCGCCCGACGCGCCTTGCTGCTGTAGCTGCTGGTAGGAAGGTCGGCGGCTGCTAGGCGTCTTGCTGGGGCCTAGCAGCCCGCTGGGGTCCAGCAGTCGGCCATGGCCACGACCTCCTTCCGCTTCCACCCCGGCGGGTGCCCGCTCCGTTCCGCCGGATCGGCCGGATCGGCGTGCCGGGCAGTTCCCGTCCGAGCCGGTCGACCGTCCAGCCGCTCTGCTCCTGGCCGCGTCCACGACGGTGTGCGCGGCCGTGACGTTCTCCGCGAGGGAAGGCTGTGGGCGTCCCCGACCCCTGCGGCGGTCGGCGACCACGGGCGAGCTTGTTCTTCAGCCTTCGTCCGGCTCTGGCCCGGCGGCCCGGCGGGACTGAGCGCGAGCGGTCGAATCGGGATGCGCGGATCTGCGGGGCGACTGCATACTCGGCGCATGGCCTTGCTCTCCGGTCGGTTCCGGGATCAGCGCAGCACCGAGTACGACTTCATCGGCTCGATCATGGTGCGATGCCCCGGCTGCGCGAAGGCCGCCCTCGTCGTTGAGGCGCCCGAGGACTGCGATCCCGCAGGGCGGGTGCTGTTCAGGCCGCGACGTCTGGTCTGCCGCGGCTGCGGACTGTCGCGGGTGTGGAGCGGCCGTCGTGTCACGCTCTCGGGCGGCACGGCTCAGCCCGCGACGGATCCGTACTTCGGTCTGCCGCTGTGGCTCCAGGCCGAGACCCGGCATGGGTGGCTGTGGGCGTACGACCTCGAACACCTCGACCTGATCCGCCGTTTCGTCCAGGCGTCGCTGCGAGAACGAGCGCCCTGGCACGACACCGGACGAAAGATGGCCCTGGTGGCACGCCTTCCGGCATGGATCAAGCGAGCGAGGAACCGAGACGAGGTCCTGCGCGCCGTCAGCCGGATCCACGCCTCACTGGCCGCCGCCTGAGTCGCTCGACCAGCGTCCGAGCGTCACTCGAAGTCGATTGCCGGCCGTGCTGTCCAGCAGACGTGCAGGCGACGGGCGCAGCGCCCCGGCAGGCTTCTGCACAGCCCGCACCCTCTCAGTCAGCCCTGCACCGGATCCGTGTCCTCGGGGGAGTCTCAGGCGGCAGCGGGCGCACACCAGCCCGGCGGGGACAGGTGGGGCCCGCGTCCGAGCCGTCTCGTGCCCGTGCACCGGCTCGCTCCTGCCCGTACGCCGTCTCGCCGGGATGCCGTGTCCAACGGCCGTGCTGCGGAACGTGGTTGGCGCGCGAACACTTATTGCGATGATCGCATCATGCATCCGATTCTCGAGCTCGCCGCCGTGCTCCACCCGATGCCCGCGCCGGGCAGCGTGCGGCCGGACGACTGCCACGACGACGCACGCGACCAGATCGAGCAGCTGCGCCGGGACTGCGCCGACAATCTTGAGGCCGCGAGCGACGGCCTGGACGCCGACCCGCTGCTCCTCGCCCTCCAGGGCGCCCGGGCGAGGAAGGCGGCGGCCGACGCCGACATCCGCCGACTCCTCGCCTACGCCCGCGAGTTCCAGGGACCGCGCCCCTACCCCCTGAACCAGCTCGCCCAGGCGTCCGGCTACACCGTCTCGGGAGTGCGCACCGCATACGCCCAGGAGGAGATCCGCGCGGTCGCGGGCCAGATCGACCGGACGCCCAGACCCGGGCCCGGGGCCGCCGAAGGGCGGGGGGAGTCGTGAGCCGCGCAGGAGCACTGCCCGCTCTCGCCGCCCGCGCCCCCCGCGGCGCAGGCGCCCCGCTGTACCGGCTCGTCGCCGACGACCTGCGGCAGCAGATCGCCGACGGCGCCCTCCAGCCCGGCGGCCGGATCCCGCCGCTGCGCCTGCTGCGCGACCGGTACCGGGTCGCCGACATGACCGTGCGGTCCGCGCTGCGGGTCCTTCAGGACGAAGGCCTCCTCCACACCCTGCACGGCCGGGGCTCGTTCGTCGCCCTCCGCTCCCACAGGCCGTAGCCGTACGGCCGGATGACCATGGTGCCGCGCACCGGG
>NZ_JBFAYB010000156.1:0-11661 GCF_040681075.1 Streptomyces sp. NPDC051907
GGCGGGCGCCGGACCGCGCCCGCCCGCGCGGTACGGGACACGGGCTTGCGCGGCGCCCTCGCCACGCCCGCCGGGCGCCGCCTGTTCGCGGAGGCGGTCGCCGGACCGCGCCCGGCCCGCGTCTGAACCGTCCGCGCTGCCTGGTCTCGGCCATGGCTGCCGGGGTCAGTCCAGGAGCACGCCCGGGTTGAGGATTCCATGGGGGTCGAGGGCGCCTTTGGCGGCACGAAGGGCCAGAGCGAAGGGCTCGGGGCGCTGGCGGTCGTAGCCCGGACGGTGGTCGCGGCCGACGGCGTGGTGGTGGGTGACGGTCGCGCGGTGGCGGTGCAGGACGTCGCTCGCGACGGCCTTGAGATCGTCCCAGAGACTCACCTCGTCTCCCGGGCGGCCTGCCGCGAGAACCGTGAAGTAGGGGGCGGCGCCGTCGGGATAGACGTGGGTGAGACGGCAGTTGACGGTGGCGGGGTGACCGGTGGCCTTGTGTGCGGCGGCGCCGACCTCGGTGCGGACGGCGTCGACGAGGGCGGGCAGCCGTTCCCAGGTGGTGGCTGTCTCGAAGGTCTCGGCCACGGCGCCCATCCGGGCGAGGCCGTCGCGCAGATAGGGCATACGCAGGAAGGCCGAGCGCCACGCGCCGACGGCCGCGCCGGCCGCGTTGCCGGCGCCGGAGGGTTCGGCGGCACGGCCGCCGTGGGCACGGGCCAGGTCGACGGCTTGGGCGAGGCGGGCCTTGACGGGGGCGGTAGCCGACTCGAAGCCGAGGACGAGGATCGCGGAGCCGTCCTGGGCGGCGCCGGAGAGTGCGGCCTCTCCCCCATCGAGCAGACGGCAGTTGGCGGGCGCGAGGTCGGACTGGGCGATGGCGCGCACCGCCGGGAGGGCGGCGTGGAAGTCGGTGAAGGAGAGAGAGGCGGAGGCTTTGTGGTGGGGGCGTTCCTGTAGGCGCATCCACGCCTCGGTGATGACGCCCAGGGCGCCTTCGGACCCGAGGAAGAACCGGTCGGGCGATGGTCCGGCGCCGGATGCGGGCAGTCGCCAGGAGTCGCTGACCCCGGCGGGGGCGACCACGCGCAGGGACTGGGCGAAGTCGTCGATGTGGGTGTGGACGGTGGCGTAGTGGCCGCCTGCGCGGGTGGCGAGCCAGCCGCCGAGGGTGGAGAACTCGAAGCTCTGCGGGAAGTGGCGCAGGGTGAGGCCGTGGGGCCGGAGCTGGTCTTCGAGGGCGGGGCCGAGGACGCCGGCCTGAATGCGGGCGCTGCGGCTGTCGGCGTCGATCTCCAGGACCCTGTCCATGGCGGTCAGGTCGAGTGACAGGACGGCGCGGTGGGCATCGCCGCGGTACTCCACGCCTCCGGTGACGGAGGAGCCGCCGCCGTAGGGGATCACGGCGACGCGGTGATCGCAGGCCCACTCCAGGAGTTCGGTCACGTCCTGGTCGCCGACGGGGTAGGCGACGAGGTCGGGGATCCGGCCCGGCGTGCCCCGCAGGGCGCGGATCACATCGCGGTACGCCTTGCCCATGGCGTGGGCGGCGCGTACGTCGGGGTCGGCGGTGACCAAGTGCGCGAGGGTGTGCGGGGGTTCGACGGCAGGGCGGCCGATGTCCAGGTCGGCGACGCGCGGGATGGGCAGCGGGCGCGCGAGAGCGCCGGGGAGCAGGGCGCCCATCGCGGCGCATTCGGCGTCGTCGGGGTGTGCGTCGGCCCATCCCCATCCCCACCAGGAGCGGACGCGGGAGGTACGGGGGGCGGTCGTGGCATCGGCCATGGGCTGCTACTCCAGCGGTAGGGCGAATTAACCAAGCGGTAAATTACCGTATGGTAAGATCCAGTCCATGACAACCCCTCGCTCCCGGGCCGGCACCAAGGGCGTCCCGCGGGCCCGCCGCGAAGAGCAGATCCTGGCCGCCGCCACCGAGGAGTTCGGCCGCGGCGGCTATGAGGCCACCTCCCTGGCGGCGATCGCCGCTCGCGTCGGCGTCACGAAGACGCTGCTGCACCAGTACTTCGGCGGCAAGCAGGACCTCTACCTCGCCTGCCTCGCCCCGATCGGCGACCGGCTGCTGGACGCGATACGCACGGCGATGGAGCCGGGAGGCGCGGAGGCGTCGCGGGGCGTCGAGGTATCGCGGGGCGCCGACGCGTCGGAGGGCCTCGATGCATCGCGGGGCGTCGACGCGCCGCACTCGCCCCTGCTGGTGCTGCAGAGCGTCTTCGCCGCCCTGGAGGGACGGCGCGAAGCGTGGTTCGTGCTCTACGACGGCTCGCTGCCGCCCGACAGCGAGGCCGCCCGCCGCGCCGCCCACTACCGCGCCGCCATCGACCAGCTCGCCGCCACCGGCACCGCCGACCTCCTGCGAACGACCGGGTCCACCGACCCCCTCGACGCGGACGCGCTCAAGTACGCCTGGCGGGGCCTGGTCACGGCCCTGGTCCGCTGGTGGATCAACCACCCAGACCAGTCCCCCGACGCCATGACCCAACGCTGCGCCCGCCTCTTCGCCGCCGCCACGAGCGCGCTCGCGCCGGGCAGCGACACATAGCGTCGCGGCACGAAGGCTCCTCGCTAGGGTTCGGTCGTATGACCGACCGCGTTCTGGAGCTCTTGCGCACCCGCCCCGATCTGGCCGAACTGGCCGCGTTCCCGTTCGACTTCGATGTGAGCCGGGCGTACCCCGTCGAAGGGGTGCACCTGGCGTCCGGCGCGTCCCTGGAGCCCATCGCCGGCGACGACACCGGCGGCACGTACTTCCTGTGCGGGGGGACAGCCGTACTCCACGCAGACTCCGACGGGTACGCCTCGCTGCTCGCGGACAGTGTCGGCGAGGCGCTCGAAATCCTCGTCCGGCTGCCCGCGTGGTGCGAGGACGTCTCCTCCGAGCTGGACGAGGAGGGCCTGCTCGCCGCCGTACGGCAGGGGGACGACGCGGCGCGGGAGGAGTTCGCGCCCGAGCTGGACGCGCAGCGGGCCGCGTTGATCAGCGGTCTGGGTCTGCCGGAGAGGCCGCTGGTCGAGCTCCACGCCCTGTCGGAGTCGGCCACCCGGCGCACCGAGCCGGACTACGTCCTGCTCAACTCCGACGAGCTCTGCGCCTACGAACTGGAGGAGCCCTTCCGCCAATCCCTGCCGGACATCGTCCTCGGTCCGGGGCGGGAGACGCTGGAGCTGATACGCGCCGGCGACCTCGGGGCGCGGGAGGAGACTGCCGCCGATCCGGTGCTGCGGGCGGGGGTGCTGCGGGCAGCGCAGTACGACCGCCGTGACGCCGATCTCCCGCTGCTGCGCGTCCTGCTGGAGCACGAATGCGGCGAGCGGACCGAGTGGTTCGAGGAGCGGTGGCTCGCCGCGGTGCTGATCGGGCTGCACGGGCAGGACGGGGACGTTCCGCTCCTGCGGTCGGCCACGGACGGGCAGGTCGCCGACGGCGCCGAGGCCGTCGAGTGGGCCCGCGCCGAGGACGTCGAGCGGTACGGGCAGGATGTGGCCGCGGAGAGCCAGTTCACCTGGATCGAGCTGGCCCGCCGGCAGGGTCGTATCGAGAACGCCAGGGTCGCGCTGATCCGCATGCTGGACGACACGGGCCCCGACGCGGACCGGCTCCGCCGGCTGAGCCGCGCGCTGGAGCGCATCGGCGACTACGGGCAGGCGGCTCGCGCCCAGTTCAACCTGCTCTCGCTTCAGGACACGGCCTGGGACCGGGCCGCGGAGGCGTATGTCCTCGCCCGTCTACAGCGCTACAAGGGCGACCTCCCGGCAGCGGGGCGGGCATTGGAGCGGGCGCGCGCCGCGGTCGGCGCCGACGGAGCCCCGCCGGAAGACGGAACGGTCTCCGAGTGGAGCCGGCGGGGGCTGGGCCGGATGATCACGGAGCAGCATCTGGAGCTGACGCTCGCCGCGGTCGAGGCGGGTGACGCGGAGCTCGCGCGGGCGACGATGGCGCACAGCCGGCGTCTGCTGAGCACGATCGGCAAGGGGTCGGCGAAGGCCCTCAGCCAGCTGTCCACCCGGGCGAAATGGTCGGTGGCCGGGCTGCGCCCGCCCCGCGCCTGACAGTCACGAATGCCGCGCGGACGGGGCGCGGCCCTGGCCCGGGGTCGCGCGTACTCCCGTGACGACACGGGGCACGGCCGCGGGCTGACGTCACCCGTCCGACGCGTCCGTGCCGTCCCAGCGGAGCAGGTCTCCCGGCTGGCACTCGAGCGCCTCGCAGAGCGCGGCGAGCGTCGCGAAGCGCACGGCCTTGGCGCGGCCGTTCTTGAGCACCGCCAGGTTGGCCGGCGTGATCCCGACGCGTTCTGCGAGCTCCCCCACGGACATCTTCCGCTTCGCCAGCATCACGTCGATGTCGACGGTGATCGGCATCAGATCACCACGTCCAGCTCGGCCTGCAGCTGCGTCGCCTCGACGTCGCGCGCGATGGCCTGGGCGAGCAGCAACCGCAGCACGAGCACGATGAGGGCGACCCCCAGCACCCCCATGCCGGCGCCGCCCAGCAAGAGGATCATGCCCGGGGGAACGGCCTCGCCCGGCGCCAGGAGGACTCCGAGCGCGAACACCAGGCAGGCGGCCGCCACGAATGCGCCGATCACAAGGTGCACATAGCGGAAAGCGGCGCGCGAGAACACCGTTCCACGGCGCACCATCGTCACCAGTCGCCACACGGAGACCAGGACAACCTGGACTGTCACCACACCCAGGACCGTGATCACGAGGAGCGGGGTGCGCAGGTACGCGTGGTCCGCGTTGAGCCCCTCCAAGTCGGCGGCCAGCAGCGGCGCCATCACGGTCTGGACGAATACCGAGCCGACGAGCAGTACGGCGAGCACGGCGCGCAGCGCGAGCACGGGCAGCTTCCCCATCACCCCTCCTTCGATCGAGTCACGATAGAAATCTATCGAAACTCGATAGGTACGGCAACGGCGCGACATCCCGTACGGCGAGGCAGGCACCCGCCCCCACCGAGGGCGGGAGCGGCGGCGGGCGAGCCCGGCTAGTTCAGCCAGGCGCCGGTCATGGACTGGACGGCGGAGCCGTCGAGGTCGCTGAGCTTCGCGTCGACGAACCCGCGGGCCCAGTCCGACGTCTGGACACGGAAGGGCATCTGGTCGGCGTCCAACAGCGCCACCAGGGGTGCGGCGGCTTCCTGCGGGGTCTGGGCGGCGCTGAAGGAGTCGCTTGCGTGGGCGATATAGGCCTGGAGGGTCTGCGCGTAGGGCCCCGAGTCGGCGAGCAGTCCGGCGATGACGTCCCCCTGGCTGGCGACGAACTCGCTGGCGACGGCGCCGGGTTCGACGAGACTCACCTGGACGCCGACGGTCGCGGCGACCGGGGCCAGGGACTCCATGAAGCCCTCCACCGCGAACTTGGCCGCGCAGTAGGCCTCGTTGAAGGGCTGGCCGACGACGCCGCCCACGCTGGTCACGGTGACCAGCCGGCCGCGGGAGGCGCGCAGGTGCGGCATGGCCGCCCGGGTCAGCTCGACGACGCCGAAGTAGTTGACCTCCATCGAGTCGCGTACGGCCTTCATGCCGTTCTGCTCGATGGTGCCCGCGAAGCCGGCCCCGGCGTCGTTGACGACCGCGTCCAGCCGCCCGTGCTCGGCGACGACCTCGGCCACGCAGTCGGCCACCGAGTCCGCGTCGGTCACGTCCAGCCGCTTGACCTGGACGAGGTCGGCGACGCCTGCCTTGCGGGCCGCTTCCAGGAGGGGCTCTGCGCGGCCGGTGTTCCGCATGGTCGCGACGGTGTGCCAGCCGGCCTCTGCGGCGGCGACGGCAGCGGCGAGGCCGATGCCCGTCGAGGTGCCGGTGATCAGGACGGTCTTCGTGCTGTTGCTGCCGGGCATGAGGGTCTCCCGCGAATGCGTTCGGTCTCTGCGTGCCCGAATCACTGTACTAACAGCTTGAGAATCGGCACATAGAAGGACGAAACCGTCCAGTCGGCATGCCTGTGCCAGGGGGTCTGCGAGGGGGTGCGGCCCTCCGATCCCAGGGCGTACACCCCGTCGACCCCCGACGATCCGCCTACCGGCGCGACGCCCCCTCCACGATGCGCAGGCAGTTCCGCCGCAACTCCTCGTCCTCGTCCACGTGACAGCGCAGCTGGCCCGACGGGTCGTCGTTGCCGTGTCGCCGCGCGCGGGCGAGCTGGGCCTGAGCCAGAGGCACCGCGTCCGTCGCGGCCGGGCCGAGTTCGGCCAGGCATGCGGCGATGCGAGGCAGCTGATACGGAGTCCGGGTCCACTCTTCGACGAGGACCGGTGCGACCTCCCCCGCCTCCCCTGTCACATGCCAGAGAGCGACGGCCGCCTCCCAGCGGTGGTCCGTCTCCGCCATCCGCTCCCGCAGCAGCGGCGCCAGCGAGGCGGCGGCCCGCCCGAGCCGCCGTGCCGCCTCGAATCCGACCGTGCGGTCGTTCGGCCGCTCCAGGCGCAGCACCGCGTCGACCGTCCCGAGCACGAGCTCCAGGTCGTCCTCCCCGGTGACCGACCACAGAGCCTCGGCCGCCTTCACGCGGCGGTAGGGCGAGGAGTCCGACGTCGCCGACTCCCGTATTCGCGCGGCGTGTTCAGCTGCCCTGGCCCCATACCGCGCCACCGCCGCCTGCGCCGCGAGGCGAGTCGCGATGTCCTCGCTGTCCAGGAAGGACGCGGCGAGGGGCAGCGCGTCCGCCGGCGCGGGCACCGCCAGGGCATCGAGGAGCCGCGCCCTGCGCCGGTGTGCCTCGGGGTGCAGATGGACGAGCCGCTCCAGCAGCACCGGGCCCAGCGGCGCCGTGTGCGGCTCGACCGCGTCCAGGCACGTGCGCAGGTCGCTCGGCAGGGAGCCGGCCCGCAGCGCCCATGCCAGTTCCGGCACGGCCCGCGGATCGCCCTGCAACGCCAGCATCTCGACCGCACGGCCGAAACGGGTCCACCACCACTCCTGGTCGTCCGCCTCGTGGCGGAAGTCGGGCAGCGACTCCGCGACCACGTCGGCGACGCCCCGCGCGAGGGGGTGCACAAACGCCAGCTCACCGAGCGCGGCGCGCGCCGAGCGCTCGTCCTCGTGGAGCACCTGACGGGCCAGCAGACGCACCGGCTCCTCGCTCGGCAGCCTCCAGCCGGACAGCAGCAGGCCCGACTGCCGTATCGCCGCGAGGCTTTGGCCGGGGGACGGACTGCACAGCTGGTCGACCAGCAGGGCCAGACGCTCGTCCGTACGGTCCGCGAGTGCCGTGTGCAGCTGCTGGAGCTGCTCGGTCGCCGCGTCCGCGTCGGCCGCCGCGCGGTGTTCGTCTTGCAGTTGCCGCAGATACGACACGAAGGTGTCCGTGCGGGGGCGGCTCGGCGTCGACGTCGGTGCCCCCTCCTCGCGGACGGCGCGCATCGCCTCGCCGGCCAACGCCGCGGTGTCGGGCGGCATGAGGTCGGGGGCACACCGCGCCAGCCCGGTCAGCGCGGTCAGGAGCAGCTCCGGGTGCGGCTGGGCGTCGTACACCACGCGCAGCAGGCAGTCCGCCGCTTCCCGGGCCGGCTCTCCGCCGTGCCGCACGCCCAGGTCGCCGATCGCGGCCACCAGGGCGCGAACCGCATCGACGCTCGGCTCCGCCGGCAGCCGCAGCCGCATGGCTTCGAGGACGCGTCCGGCGTCCGCGTGGAGTTGGACGAGGGCGCCCGGGACCTTGGCGCGCAGCTGCGGGTCCGGATCGTCGAGCAGGGCGAAGAGATAGGCCGGCCGTCCCCGGATCATCGCGGAGGCGTCTACGTAGTTGGCGACCCAGGCCCGGTGCTCCTCCTCGTCCTCGAAGTCGCTCCAGATCTCGTCCGGGTCGGGCTCCTCCTCGCCCGCGATGCTGCACAGCAGCTCCAGGATCGCGCCGCGGTCCTGGACCGTCGGCAGGAGGAGCAGGTCGAAGAGGAAGGGAATGCAGGCGACCGTGCAGGCGTAGACGTCGCCCTGGTGGTGCACCGCGCCGTACATGCCGTCCAGCGCGGCGTCCCGCTCGGCGGGATCGGGCGAGGCCAGTCCGCGCAGCAGTCGCGGCACGTCCGACGCGTCGCCGTAGGCATGCTCCATGGACGCCCAGTCCACATCGTCGATCCCCGTGAACACACTTCCCCCGTCGCCCTGGTCTGCGTCTGCGTCCGCGTCCGCGTCTGCCAGTGATCCAGGATGCCGCACGCCGCTGACAGTCGATTACCCGGAATCCCGTTCCGGCATGGGCAGTCCAGGGAGCGCGAGGGGCCGGGGCACGTCTCGCCGTCGCCGCTGGTGGGCTGCCACCGGTTCCATGGAGGCCCGTCACGCACATTCCGGACATACCAGGCGGGGCTCGCTCAGGCGCAGGAGGGGCAGAGTCCGCGGTAGGTGACCTCGACCTCGGAGACCGTGAAGCCGAATCGTTCCACCGCCGGGAGGTCGGCCAGCGGATCGCCGGTCGGGTGGACGTCGCGGATGGCGCCGCAGCCGGAGCACACCAGGTGCTGGTGCGGGCGGTGCGCGTTCGGGTCGTAGCGCTTGGCGCGGCCGTCGGTGGAGACCTCGATGACCTCGCCGAGGGAGACCATCTCGCCCAGCGTGTTGTAGACAGTCGCCCGGGAGATCTCGGGCAGCCGCCGCGCCGCGGCGGCGTGCACCTCGTCGGCGGTGAGGTGCACGTGGTCGCCGTCGAGGACCTCCGCAACGACGCGCCGCTGGGACGTCATGCGCCAGCCACGCCCTCGCAGTCGCTCCAGCAGGTCGCTCATGTCGGTTCACCTATTCAGGTTCGGCGGGATTCCCGAGATTTTAACAGTGGACGTCCGGGTTCCGATTGAATGCGGGCTTGATGTTCTTCTTGACTTGGACTCTGTCCATCGTAGGATCGGTTGTGGCAATAGCCAAGGGACAGGAAGACTGCATTGCGGCAGGAGAGACGTGACGGGACCACCGCCGGGGAACCGCGCAGCACCGGCCAGCGGGCGACGCCCGCCCGTGTCGCGCTGCACGAGACCGTCCGGCACGGCGACCGCCTCGGCGTCGAGGCGATCGCCTGCGGGGCCCGCGGTCGTAAGGCCCCCGTCTCCCATCGCCTCGTGTGCGAGACCTTCCACCCGGTCGTGTGCGAGACCTTCCACCCGGCCCCGGCGGCAGGATCCGGGCGCCGCGGCGCACCGCCCCGCCGCCCGGCCTCTTTCGCGGGGTGCGTCGGGGGCGACCGCCGCTCACCAGGTCGGTCGCGCGGCGCCGTCGGCCAGGCGCCCCTGCCCGCAGACGCCCCGCGACCACGGCTTCTCGATCGACGAGGCCGACGTCGTCCGCTGGGGCACGCGCCCCGGCTGTCCCCCCACCCGCAGTTCCTGAGCCACGTGATCCGCCCCGTCCGGAAGGATTCCCATGTCTGAGAACCATGATGCGATCGTCACCGATGCGAAGCCGGAGGGCGCGGGCGGCTGCCCGGTCGCGCACGGGCAGGCCGCGCACCCGACTCAGGGCGGCGGAAACCGCCAGTGGTGGCCGGAGCGGCTCAATCTGAAGATCCTCGCCAAGAACCCCGCCGTGGCCAACCCCCTGGGCGAGGAGTTCGACTACGCCGAGGCGTTCCAGAGCCTCGACCTCGCGGCCGTGAAACGGGACATCGCGGACGTGCTGACGGACTCGCAGGACTGGTGGCCCGCCGACTTCGGCCACTACGGCCCGTTCATGATCCGTATGGCGTGGCACTCCGCGGGCACGTACCGCATCAGCGACGGCCGCGGCGGCGCCGGGGCCGGGCAGCAGCGCTTCGCCCCCCTCAACAGCTGGCCGGACAACGGCAACCTCGACAAGGCCCGCCGTCTGCTGTGGCCGGTCAAGAAGAAGTACGGCCAGAGCATCTCCTGGGCCGACCTGATGATCCTCACCGGCAATGTCGCGCTGGAGTCGATGGGCTTCGAGACCTTCGGCTTCGCCGGCGGCCGCGCCGACGTGTGGGAGCCCGACGAGGACGTGTACTGGGGTCCCGAGACCACCTGGCTCGCCGACGAGCGCTACACCGGCGACCGCGAGCTGGAGACCCCCCTCGGCGCGGTCCAGATGGGCCTTATCTACGTCAACCCGGAGGGCCCGAACGGAAACCCGGACCCGATCGCCGCGGCGCGCGACATCCGTGAGACGTTCCGCCGGATGGCGATGAACGACGAGGAGACCGTCGCCCTGATCGCGGGCGGCCACACCTTCGGCAAGACCCACGGCGCTGGCCCGGCGGACCACGTCGGCGCCGACCCCGAGGCCGCCTCGATCGAGGAGCAGGGCCTCGGCTGGAAGAACTCCTTCGGGACCGGCAAGGGCGGCGACACGATCACCAGCGGCCTCGAGGGCATCTGGACGAACACCCCGGTGGCCTGGGACAACAGCTTCTTCGAGATCCTGTTCGGCTATGACTGGGAGCTGTTCAAGAGCCCGGCCGGCGCGCACCAGTGGCGGCCGAAGGAGAGCGCGGGGGCGGGCACCGTCCCCGACGCCCACGACGCGTCCAAGAGCCACGCCCCGACGATGCTGACGACCGACCTGTCGCTCCGCTTCGACCCGGCGTACGAGCAGATCTCGCGGCGCTTCCTCGAGAACCCCGACGCGTTCGCGGACGCCTTCGCCCGCGCGTGGTTCAAGCTGACGCACCGCGACATGGGCCCGGTCGCGCGCTACCTCGGCCCGGAGGTCCCCGCCGAGACGCTGCTGTGGCAGGACCCGCTCCCGGCCGTCGCGCACGAGCTCGTCGACGCCGCCGACGTCGCTGCGCTCAAGAGCCAGATCCTCGGCCAAGACCTGTCGGTGTCCCAGCTGGTGTCCACCGCGTGGGCGTCGGCCTCGTCCTTCCGCGGCAGCGACAAGCGCGGCGGCGCCAACGGCGCCCGCGTCCGCCTCCAGCCGCAGAGCGGCTGGGAGGTCAACGAGCCCGACGAGCTGGCGACGGTGCTGCGCGCTCTTGAGGGCGTCCAGCAGTCCTTCAACGCGAGCGGCGGCAAGCAGATCTCGCTCGCCGACCTGATCGTCCTCGCCGGCGCCGCGGGCGTCGAGAAGGCCGCGAAGGACGCCGGCTTCGACGTCGAGGTCCCCTTCACGCCGGGCCGCGTGGACGCCTCGCAGGAGCAGACGGACGTGGAGTCGTTCGCCGCGCTCGAGCCGACCGCCGACGGCTTCCGCAACTACCTCGGCAAGGGGAACCGCCTGCCGGCCGAGTACCTGCTGCTCGACAAGGCGAACCTGCTGACGCTGAGCGCGCCGGAGCTGACGGTCCTCGTCGGCGGCCTGCGCGTGCTGGGCGCGAACTACCAGCAGTCCTCGCTCGGCGTCTTCACCACGACGCCGGGGGCGTTGACCAACGACTTCTTCGCCAACCTGCTCGACCTGGGCACCACGTGGACGGCGACGTCCAAGGACGCGAACACGTTCGAGGGCCGCGACGCGGCGGGCGACGTCCAGTGGACGGGCAGCCGCGCGGACCTCGTCTTCGGGTCGAACTCGGAGCTGCGCGCGCTCGCGGAGGTCTACGCGAGCGACGACGCGAAGGAGAAGTTCGTGAAGGACTTCGTCGCCGCGTGGAACAAGGTGATGAACCTCGACCGGTTCGACCTCGTCTGACCGTGCCGTCCGGGCCGGCCCGCGCCGGCCGGCCTGGACGTCCACAGCCTGATCCTCTCGACGCCGTCCGCTCCCGGGCGGC
>NZ_JBFAYB010000157.1:0-11276 GCF_040681075.1 Streptomyces sp. NPDC051907
GTGGTCAGGGTGTCGGGGTGGTCTGCGCCCAGCACCCGCACCTTGTCGGCCAGGGTCTGCTCGAGCAGGGGGACGGCGCGGGCCGGATCCCCCGCCTCCTCGTACGCGAGTGCGAGGTTGTTGCAGGTGGTCAGGGTGTCGGGGTGGTCTGCGCCCAGCACCCGCACCTTGTCGGCCAGGGTCTGCTCGAACAGGGGGACGGCGCGGGCCGGATCCCCCGCTTGCCTGTAAGCGAGTGCGAGGTTGTCGCGGGTGGTCAGGGTGCCGGGGTGGTCTGCGCCCAGCAGGCGCTCGGAGGCGGTGCGAGCGCGTTCGAGGCGTTTGATCCCGCGGGTGGACGAGCCCAGGTCGGTCAGGAATAGGCCAGCGTCACTAAGGAGGCAGGCAGTCGTGTCGGTGTCGGTGTCCGCGGCGGTGTGGTCGGCGAGGGCGTCGATGTGGGGAAGCAGGGCACGCCAGGTGGGCCAGGTGGCGGGGTCCTCCACGGTGGGGGGCAGGGCGTTGTACAGGTTGACGGTCGCCTGCTCGCGGGCGTGGTCGATGAGGTCGCACGTGCGCTGGGGGTCGTCGGGGTCGGGGGTGCGGGCGAGGGCCTGGACGAGGCGGTGGACGGCGAGGGTGCCGGCGCCGGGGTCGGGGATGATCATGTTGTAGGCGGTGAGCAGGCCGATGGCCTGGTTCAGTGCGGGTGGGTCGGTGGAGCCGTCCGCGAGGGTGGTGGGGATGTCTTCGGGGGCGTACCAGGCCAGGGTGCGCAGGAGGTCGGCGGCGGCCGGCTGGCGGGTGGCGATCTGGTGCAGGGTGATGTCCCAGATCCGGGCGATGGTCCGCTGGGCGGGGGTGGTGGCTCCGCCGTGGCCGAACATGGCCGCCGGGTGTTGGGCGAGCAGGTGCAGGTAGGTTTTGGGCGTGGTGAGTGGGTTCTGGGCGAGGTAGGCGGCCGCCTGTCCGACGGCGAGGGGCAGGTGGCCGAGTTCGGCGCACAGGTCGGCGGCTCCGTCCAGGTCGCGTGGGCCTGCTTGGGTGGCCATGCGGGTGAGGAGGGCGAAGGACTCGGCGTCGTCCATGACGTCGAGGCGTAGCAGTGTGGTGGCGTCTCTCCAGGCGGCGGCGAGGCGGCTGGTGATCAGGAATCGGCCGGTGGGGGCGCGGGCGATCAGGGCGGTGACGTCGGCGGGGTCGTTGACGTTGTCGAGGACGAGCAGCCAGTCGGTGTGGCTGGCCAGCCATTGCAGGCCCCATTCGGCGAGTTCCTCGGCCGGGAGGGCTCTGGCCAGGGCGGGCTGGAGGGCGGTCGTCAGGCTTGCCAGGCCCTGCTCGACGCCGGCGGGGCTGTCTGCGGTGATCCAGCGCACGGGTGCGCAGCCGTGAGGGCGGGTGGCGGCCCAGTGGGCGGCCAGGGTGCTCTTGCCGACTCCGCCGAGCCCGTGGAGGACCTGTACCAGTGCTGTTCCGGGGGTGCGGGGGGCCGTGTCGAGGCGGTCTAGGTCGTGGGAGCGGCCGACGAAGCCTGGTCGGTGTGGAAGGTCGTCGAGCCCTGCGGGGGCGTCCACGTCGGCGGGGGGTCGCATGGCTTCGGGCGGAAGGTGGACGTTGGGGCTGTAGATGCCGGTGTTCGCGAACCCGCCGTGGGCGGCGGTCGCCGGCCCGCTCTGGATCACGACCTGCTCGCCGCGGCGGGGTTCGGGCGTCCGGGGTCCGGGCGCAGCAGGCGACGGTTCGTCGCGGGGAGTCCACCGTGCGAATCGGTCGCTGCTTCCCGTCGACTTCGCAGGCGCGGCCGTGTCGCCGGAGCTCTTGTCCTTCCGCCATCGGCTCATGCGAGCTCCCTGGGCTCACCTCGCGTCGGCTGCGGGGGCGGCATGCGGTCATTCGTTGACGATGCCGCTGACGGCGCCGGAGCCGGGCCCCTCTGCTTCCGCGTCGCCTGTGTTCACCGCCGTCGCGGGGCCGGTCGGGCCGGAGCCCGTGCGTTTGACCCCGGTCACCGCGCTGCCGCCGTCGCGGGCGACGGCCTTCCCCGTCGAGATGGCCGTGTCGCCGGTTGAATCCGCGACGAACGACAGCATCTCCCGCAGCTGCTCGGCCGCCCGTTCCTGCCCGGGCGCGTCGAGGCTCTCCAGCAGGGCCTCGAACCGGCCCTGCCACACGCCTTCCTGCCGCAGACGCTCGGTGCCGACGTCGTGCGCGTGGCTCAGGACCTCGGCCGTGTGGTCCAGACGCTCGTGCTCGGCGTCTGCACGCGCGGCGTCGTCACGCCCGAAGAGATCTCCGACCCGTCGCCGCAGACCGTTCCACGCGTCGGTTCCCGCGGCCTGGACCACCGCGGTGCCGCCGGCCAGCGCCAGAGCCGACAACGCCTCGACCAGCATGTGATCACCGCTCTCGCAGACAGGCCGCGACTGGTGGCGTCGGGCGGCGCGGACACTCGTCGGCCCTCATATCCAGACAAGCGCACACAGCCCGATCCTGCAAAGCGCGCAGGCTGGACGCCCTGCCGCGTAACGAGCCGGCCAGATCCACGACTCTCCCAGGCCGAAGCCTGGTTGACGCATCAACCAGGCTTCGCAGCGCGTGCGCACGACTGGGCCCGCCCGGCCGGCGTGGCGGGGCGGGTCAGGGGCGTCGTCTCAGTCGAACAGGCTCGGCATGCCGTGCGGGAACAGCTCGTGGTGCGCGAGGCGTTCGCGGTGCTCCTGGGTGATCTGCGCGTCCGTGCGGTACAGGCCTGCTGCCGCGGCGCACTCGCGCGCCAGGAGGAACCGGCCGTGCACCCATGCCAGACGCGGGTCCGGGGGCCGTGTGGCGCCGGGCCAGGCGGTCCAGTCGTGCCCGGTCTCGGTAAGCGCTGTCGCGTACGCGGCGAACTCCCGCAGGAGGATGTCCCCGAGCCGTCCGCGTTCCTTGTGCGTGGACACGGCTACGCCTCCGCGGGGACGGTCGGCGGGGCGAGCAGGACAGCGGACATAGGTACTCCAGAGAAAGTTGGCTGTGGCGGCGGGGACAGCGGTCCACGCCGCGCACGGGATTAGGGCCGCAACACGCGGCGTCGTGCAGCCGGGCCGGTCGGGGCAGGCTGGCTCTGTGGCCCCGGCAGACTCCGCTCCCCTGGCTGCATGGGGCGCCCGGAACCCGCGGGTGCGCTCGGAACGACGACCGCCCGCCACGGGCTCGCCCCGGCCGGTGAGCTCGCTCGGCCGGGGCGAGTCTGGTGGGGTCTCGCGGTGCGGTGCTCAGCTGTGGTCGCCGGGGGCGGGCTCGCCGGGGTGGCAGTAGACGTCGCCGAGGAGTGTGGAGTGGAGTGTCACGATGCCGCTGGGCAGCTCCAGGTGGACGCTGAGGGTCCGGCAGGGCACGGTCTGGGCCGCCCATGCGCGCAGCCGGTCGCCGGTGATCTGCTCCTCGTAGGCGAACTCGCCCCAGGTGGTGCTCTCGCCGTGGAAGCGGCTGTCGTAGCGGGAGGCGGTGATGCGGTGGAGCTCGTTCGGGCGGAGCCGGTGGACAAGCGCGAACCGGCTGCCCGTGCGGGGCCGCCGGCGCCACCAGGAGGTCACCGTGTCGTCGGTCAGGCTAAGGCCGTCGGCGTGGCCGGGTATCGCCCAGCGGCCGTGGTTTCGCAGCCACAGGTAGCCGCCCGGGGCCGTGGCGCAGTCGCCGTCGGCGAACGGCGGCAGGCCGGTGAGCGAGTGAGCGGTGCGGGCCCGGACGAAGAAGTCCGCGGCCGCCGCCCGCGGGCCGTCGTAGACAGCAGGCACGAGTGTTGCGAGCATGACAATCTCCTGCGGGGGTGTGGGAGGCAGGCGGATCGGCCGCGCGCCGAGGCCGTTGCCGGAGGGTGGCCCCGGGCCGGCTCGGAACTCAGCAGCTGACAGCGCGCACTGCGCGGACCGGGAGCTCCACCGTGGTACGGGCCGCCGTTAGCCCCGCAAGAGGACACGAAGAGGACGCGGGCGGACTCGCCGCGCTGCTCGGCCTGTGTACGCGAAGCCGCTCGAGGAGAGCGGCGTGGGATGGGCGGGCCGCGTGCGGCGGGCACGGCCATTGCCGCAGGGGTGCGGCTGCTGCACCGCGTCGGGCGCCGCAGCCTGCCCAACAGGCGGCCGGGCGGGCGTTGTTCACCGTGGGTGCCGACGGAGCGGAGGGCCCGTCTCCGCCAGGTTCGGCGGGGACGGGCCCTGGTTGCGCGGGAGTCAGCGGTGGGCGCGGGCCCTGGCCTGCTGACGGGCGCGCCGTTGGGCTGCCTCGGCGTCGCGCTGCTTCTGCAGCTCGCCGAACGAGGCGGTCAGGAGCTTGCGGGGCCGGTTGGCGGTCATGCCGACCCGCGGCGGTCCGTGCACGGCCAGGACGTCGGAGGCGGCCTGCGAGGAGTACCCGGCCGCCTCCAGCTCGGCCAGTGTGGGGAAGACGTCCGCGTGCCGGTCTCGCGTCTCGTCGATCAGTGCGTCCTCCTTGCCGCCCTTGGAGTAGACGAACTTGAAGTTGGCGGGCGGGTTCGTCTCCACCAGGCGGGCGAAACGACTTCGCTGCTTGGTGTAGGCATAGAAGGTCAAGCCCGCCGGGGCCCCTCTCATGATGTCCATCCACATGAGCGTGTAGGAGTCGTCGAAGAAGTCGCCGGCGTCGTGTACGCGGATGTGGCCGAGCCTGCCGGTCTCGGGGTCGGGCTGGTAGCGGCGGTGGCGCAGCTCGGCGGCCATCCGCTCCTTCCACAGCAGCGGGGTGTCCAGCACCATCCGCAGGTTCTGTTCGTGGCGCCTGCGCACGTTGGGGTAGCGGTAGGCGCCTTCGAGGGCGAAGCAGAAGTCTTTGCAGACCGATGCCATCGGGCAGACGTTGACCGTCCGCACGGTCGTGGTGCCGTCGGGGGCTTCGTCTTCGAGGCGGACGATCCACGCGGGCAGGGTCCAGTTGAAGATGCCCTGCTTGCGCAGGCGGGAGTTCTGTGTGAGCAGCCAGTCTGTGGTCATGGGAGGGGCACTCCACGAGTCCGGAGGGTCGGATGAGGTGGTGTGCGGTGTAGGAGGCAGTCGGTGAGAGGCCCGGCCGCGGGCGGCGGGGCGGTCTCGGTGCCATGCCTGCGCCCGGCCTCCGCCCGGGGCGCCGCGGTTGCGCGGGCCGAAGGCCCTCTGCGGCGTGCGAGAGGCGGAAGGGGGCTGCGCAGCGATCCGGACCGGGTCCGACCGTGGTGGTGTCACGCGGGGCGGGGACCGGTCCAGCGCTCGCACCCTGCCCCGACCAGGGGCAAGCTCCGCAAGTCCCGGCGTCGGCCGTGCCCGGGCGCCCCGCGACAGCCTCGTCCCCGGCCGGACGGGGCGACCGGGCCGGGGCCGGGAGCTGGGGTCCGTGCGTGCGGGAGCGGGTTCTCCCGCGTGTGTCAGATGCGGGCGGTGTGCTGGGTTGCGGCGACGTCGGGGTTGCGGGCATGCCAGGCGGTCAGCGCGTCCAGCCTCCGGCGCGCGTACGCGCTCGCGGTGGCCCATCCGTTCGCCTCGGCGCGCTCCAGCAGAGCGCGGACGTTGCCGACTTGGTGCTCCATCTCGCCGCGCAGCGTCCAGCTCTCGCGCCAATGAGATCGTTCCATCCTGATTCCGCAGGTCACAGGGCTGGTGTGGGCCGGGAGGGACGGGCTCGCACCGGTCAGGAGCGTGATCGTTGCGGGGAGATCATCAGTCACCTCTGGACCTCGGTGTTGGCGAGGACGAGGAGGGCTCGCAGGAGGATTTGAGTGCAGTTCCAGGAGCATGCGGCCTGGGAGCGGAGTCGGAGCTGGCGGTGGCGTGAGCGCTTTGCCTCCCCCCTTGATCACACCGGTGTGGCTAGGTGCATGATGTGCCTGGACATAGGGGGGACGCATGACGCAGACCACGCCGCCGAGATGGGGGCTGACATCGCCGGGGGCTCCTGGGAATCCGGGTGTGCCGCCGCAGGGGTTCATGCCCGTGCGGCCCCCGGACGGCGGGAACGGTGCGGTGTTCACCGTCGGGGCTGTGGCAATCGGGGCTGAGACCGTAATCGCCGCGCTGGTCGCCGTCCTGCACAGCTTGCAGTCCGAGTCCCACGGAGGCGAAGGCGGCCTCGGATGGCTGGCCGGCACCATATTCGCGCTCGTGCTGCTGGCAGTCATGTCGATGATCGCTGGGTTGGCAGGTTCGGCGATGGCGGTGCTTCCCCTCGTTGTCCTCGGGCGTGCGGTGGCCCGCCGTACGGGCCGGCGCGACAGCTGGCAACTCACCCTGGCCACTGTGGCGGTCGTTGCCGTCACCCTGGCGCTGCTTATCGGCTCCTGCACGCTCCTGGCCGGCTTCGGCGACCTGCTCGTTTATCCCGTCCTTGCCCTCAGCCTCATCGTCGGGCTGGCACCCGCGACCCTGTGCGCCCGGGCGGCGGGGAACCCCGGAAAGCCCGGGGCCCGATGGCGGGTGCTCGGGGGCGTGGCGCTGGGCGGTCTGGGGCTGCTCGCGGTGACGCTTGCGGTCGGGGTCGCGGCGTACAGCTCGGGGATCCTCAAGATCTACGAACCGCCCCGACTCACTGAAGCCGACATGGTCGGCACCTGGACGGACGGCGGCGGCGGAAGCCTCCGCTTCGAGGCGGACGGCACGGTGACGGCAAAGGGCGTCAACGAGTACGAGGCCACAGGTGAGCAGTCCGGTGCCTACAACTGCACGGGGAAATGGCAGCTGACCGAGAACGAGGGTGCCGGCCGGCCGTTCGAGCTCAGCATCGCGGACTGCGAGAGCCTGTCCTTCGGCTGGGACATCGGCGGTACGGAGGAACACCCGACGGTCTTCACCTGGATCGGCGAGCCGGATTCGGGTGAGCGGTACATCCTTACGCGGCAGCGGTAAGCCATCCGGTGCTGAGGTTTCGGGCCTGGCCGGGTGTCGGTGTGCGGTCATGCCGCCCTCGATCCGTGGCCTCCACCGCCACATGGGTCCCAGCCGACTGCCCCGAAGCGACGCCGTAAGCACCACGCCGTACGCCAGGAACGTGGGAAACGATCTCCACCAACGTGGGATGGCCCTAGCTGTACCAGCTCTATCACCGCTCATCAGCGACTTCCGTCGGTGTCCCACCGGGCTGTCTGCTCGAAACGAAACGCCCGGGCCCGCTGGGCTCGCGCTGCCCGACCTTGCTCTCCTCAGATGGCGGCGGCCTCAATGATCAAGTTTCATTCTGAAGTCGCAGGTCACGGGCCTGGCGTGGGCTGTGGCTGGCGAGCTCGGGCTGGCCGGGGGCGAGATCGTTAGCACGTGATTGTCCGTCACGGGTGAGGTCTGGCGTTCCGGGGCGGGCTCGGCGGTCGGCCACGTAGGTTCCGCGGCATGACAGATGTGCTGACGTGGACGCTTCAGCAGCGGCTTGAGCTGGAGGAACGTGCAGAGGTGTTGCGCAAGGAGCTGGCCGAGGTCGAGGGGAGACTGGTTCGGCTGGAGGCCGCCGAGGCGGTTTTCGGGGAGTGGGCCGAGGCGACGGACGGCGGACGGAGGTCGTCGGACATCGTGGAGCCGGACCCGGAGCCTGTGGCGGTGACGCCAGGTGCGGCCGGGATGCGGCTGGTCCCCGACCGTGCGGACGGGATGGGGGTGGAGGCTCTGACCTCGGACTATCGGCGGATCATGGAGATCGTCGCCGATGCGGGCGGTCCGGTGATGGCCAAGGACGTCGCCCGTGCGCTGGGCCGTGAACTCACCCCGGCGAAGGTCGAGCCGGTCCGGGGCCAGCTGCGCAAACTCGCCGACCGGGGCTGGCTGGCCCGTACTGGAGCGGGCCGCTACCTGCCGCGCTGACCTTCCAGGGGAAGCGGCGGAGGGGCCATGTCTGCCCGTAACGCGAGGGACCCCGGCGGGTGTTGGTGAATCTGTGACGAAAAACCAGCCCGCCGAGGGCTCTCACGATCCTGTCTACCAGGTCCGGCTACCGCTGTCGAAGTCGACCATCGATCTCGTCGCCGGCCTGATACGCCGGCACCGCAACCGGCTCGGCACCCGATGGCGCAAGCTCGATGCCGGCAGCCAGGCGATCGTCGTCCTGGCTGTCCTCCGCCACGACCAACGCCTGGCCGACATGGCCGGTGGCAACGCCGTCTCGGCCTCCACCGTGCGCCGCTGGGTCACCGAAGTGATCAACCTGCTCTCCGCGCGGGCCCCGCGCCTGGCCCGCGCCCTGAAGAAGATCGCCAAGAAGGGCGGGGTGGCCGTGCTCCTGGACGGCACCCTGATCCGCACCCGCCGCCGCACCGGAGCGGAGAACCGGAAGAACTACAGCGGGAAACACAAGGCCCACGGCCTGCTGTTCCTCGCACTGACCGACGTCAAGGGCAACCTGATCTGGATCCCCTCGGCCCGGCCCGGACGGTCCAGCGAGATCACAGGCACCCACCACGACAAGATCACCGCCCATCTCCGCGAAGCCGGCCTGGGCGCCCTGGCCGACCTCGGCTTCGTCGGCCTGGACGACCAGCCAGAGACCGACCCGGTGATCATCACCGGCCGCAAGGCCACCAAGAACCACAAACTCACCGACGCGGAGAAGGAAGCGAACCGCCTGCTAAACCGCGAACGCGCGGCCGTCGAGCACGGCTTCGCAAACCTCAAGTCCTGGCGCATCCTCACCAAGGTCCGCATGAACTCCCGCCACGCGACCGCCCTCCTGCGAGCCCTCCTCGTCCTCGCCAACACCGAAGTCCAGAGGTGACCGATGATCTCCCCGCAACGATCACGCTCCTGACCGGTGCGAGCCCGTCACTCCCGGCCCACACCAGCCCTGTGACCTGCGGAATCAGGATGGAATGATCTCAATGGATGGGATCGCCGCCGGGAAGGACCACGTAGAGGCAGTCGCCCAGGGGGCTGCCGACGAGTCCGGGCTGTCGGGCGAGACGAGCCCGGGCACACGGCTCGCAGGCATGGCCGACGCCGTCCAGGAGGTATCCGTACGGGGCCGCGGTCAGACAGTGCGGGCTGCCCACGGCACACGTGACGCGGGTGGCCACGGTCATGGGGGCAGGGGTGGTGTCGTTCATGGCGCGTTCCTCGCTGCTGGGGCCTGTTGACGGACCTGAGCGTGGCTCCAGGAGAGCCAAGGGCCGCAACCGGCCTTCTGCGATGGCGCAGTGCCGGGCGGGCCAGCAGCGTGCGGCCCGCCCGGGGCCGTCTACTGCTGGGCTTGATGCCAGGCGACGAAGTGCACAGGGGCGGTGCCGCGCAGGAGCGCTCTCACGGAGCGCCGTTCCTCGTCCAGGGTGACGCCGACGTCCTCCATGACGTGGTGGCCGAGCCATTCCTCCAGGAGTCGCAGCAGCCGCCAGGAGTCCTTGGGATCGGGGGTGCTCAGGGACAGTTCGATCCCGCAGTCGTCGCTGCTGAGGACCCACTGGCCGACGGGGCCGGCGCCGCCGTCTGCGAACCGGGAGGCAAACCCTCCGAAGGCTTGCCGATACGCGTCGGCGTTGGCCCGAGCGCGTCGGGTCCGGACCCGGGAGAGGTGCAGTGCTCCCATCGCCGCCTCAGGAACGGGGGCGTCCGCCGCAGAGAGTTGGACCGTACGGGGCTCGTCGTCGGTCCAGGACTCGGGCAGACTGACGAACGTCTGGGCGGCCACGCGGCCGTCTGCGTCGAGGACGCTCATGACGCGGCAGCGCTTTTCTCCGGGCGCGATCCGCACGGTGAACTGTGAGGGGTCCGGCTGCTCGTGCAGGCCGTCGGCGTGAGCGCTGCCGGGGGTCAGCAGGCCGGCGCAGTCGCCGAGGAGCCGGTCGATCCCCTCGAGCAGTGTCCTGTACGGCAGCTGCTCGGGCAGCGAGTCGAGCGATCCGCAGTCGCCTGCGGGCAGGGCCGCCGCTGGATCGCATTCCAGGATCCGGACAGCGTGCATGAATCGCTTGTGGTCGTTGCGGAGAACGGCGATCACTCTGCCGGGCAGGTGAGGACTCGTCTCCAGAGCGAGGGTCAGATCGCCTCCGGCGTCGAACGTGCAGTGTGCGGTGAACGGCGGCATGTCAGCCTCTCAAGACAGGGGAAGGGTGGGCCCGGGCCGGAAGCAGCGGCGTGGGACTGGGCGCCGCGACTGCGACCCGGCACAAGCACGGTGACGGGGTGGAGGGCTAGCCGCGCAAGCTCCTGGGCTGGCGAGGCCCCGGAAGCACCGGCAAGCACCGGAGGATCGGGGGCCGCCCGCCGCCGTCCGGCACGGGGACGCCCCGCCGGGCCGTGGCGAGCGGGTTGGCCCCGCAGCTCACGCAATGGACGGCAGCGGTGCGGAGGAACGCCGACGGCCTGCACCCGCGCAAGGGGATGCAGGCCGTCGGGGGAACGAGCGGGGTCTACGGCTCGACTCGGATGTCGCCCAGGGCGCCCTCCCGCGTCGGCTCGTATCCCTCGAGCAGGCGCGCATAGCGCTTGGAGCCGGTGTGGAGCTGGATCACCGTCCACAGGCCCGCCTCGGGCGTGGTCGCCCGGCCGACCTCGATGCGTCCCAGACGCACTGAGTACGCGCCGTCGTCGAGCTGCCGGAGGTACCCGATACCGGACCCCGCTCCGCGGGTGTTCATGTCGACGAGGTAGCCGTCAGGCATGTTCGTCAAACTGAAGAGCACGCCGGGGACGGGGATGAGTGAGGGGTGGGAGGCCGCGCTGATCTCGGCCCCGCTGCGAGCGGAGCTGCGCAGGGTGCCCTCGCACTCGCAGTGGTTGTTCACGCAGCAGGTGCACACCGAGGCGTCGATGCCGGTATCCACGGCCGCGCCGGGACTGGCTTGGCCAGCGGGCCTGCTGCGTGCCGACTGGACCGGCGGGGCGTACCAGTACAGGCACTCGGCGGCCGCCTGCCGGGTGATGAACCCGGGAACGCCGATGCCCTGCTTCTCGGGCGCGAAGTCGGCAGTCCAGCCAGCTGCGGCTGACTGCCACACCACTCCGAGGAGCTCCCCGCGGCCGCTGGAAGGAGCTGCGTTCTGGAGGTACACCGTGAACCGGTCCGGATTCCGGGGGTCGGCGGGGATGAAGATGAACTTGGGCATGACTTGGTCCTTATCGAGGGATGGAACACAGTCGGTGCCGGGTCCGCCGCAGTGTGGCCACCCTGCGGCGGCCCGGCAGGTCACACCGTGCAGAGAGGCGGAGCTAGAGCCGCAACCCCCGATTCAGGCGCTGAGCTCAGCGGAAGCGTCAGCAGCGACCGACCGGCGGGACGGGCGCAGGAGAGTCCGGCCTGACGGCGTTGCGGCCGGCACTGCCCGGGCGGCGTCCGGAGTCAGCTGTGGGAGGCGCGACGCC